>NZ_GG774801.1:96624-103097 GCF_000163675.1 Bacteroides sp. D22
AGGGCATAATTGTATACAGTTCCGCCCTTTCAGGGCTTGTGGCTGGTGTGTTTTTTTCGTAGGGCGTTGCCCTACGCTATATAATTAAGCCCTTTCAGGGCACCCCAATAAATATATAATTGTAAGGCTTTCAGCCTAACCGATAAATTCTCATTTAACTGCAAAATTCCCATTTTAACCGATAAATTCCCATTTATATAAATATTGATAATGCTAAATATGGATTCTGAAATAGTAAAATCTCTTAAGGCTTCTGCTTTCACATTGATTGTGGCTTTTGTCTGTGTGGCATTGGTTGGGCTGGCGCTCATTCCATTGTTGCCTGTCAAACTGAATCCGTCGCGGACCTTGCCCGGTTTCACGGTGAGATTCAGTATGCCCGGTACTTCAGCACGTGTGGTGGAAATGACGGCTACCAGTAAGTTAGAGGCAATGCTTGCCCGTGTGAAGGGTATTCGAGGGATTTCTTCCACTTCAGGAAACGGATGGGGAAGTGTCAGTGTGAATTTGGATAAACATGTGGATGCAGCGGTTGCCCGCTTTGAAGCTTCTACTATTATTCGTCAGACGTGGCCGGAATTACCGGATGGGGTGAGCTATCCGTATATTCAGATGCACAGTCCGGGGCAGAGTAATCAGGGGCCTTTTATGGCATTTACGATCAATGCACCCGCTACTCTTTTCTTAATTCAGCAGTATGCGGAAGAACATATAAAAACGCGTCTTGCACAGATTCCGGGAATTTATAAAATCAATCTTAGCGGAGCTACTCCGATGGAATGGCGATTGGAGTATGATTCGGAACAATTGCGTGCGCTTGGAATAAGTACGGATGATATTCGCCAGGCTGTCCGGTTGCATTATCAAAAAGAATTTTTGGGTACTTATGATGTAGAACAGGGTGCTTCGGGCAGACAGTGGATACGTTTGGCATTGGTTCCCGAGCAGGAGGGCAGAGAGTTTAATGCGGAGCGGATAAAGGTAAAAATGAAAGATGGTAAAATCATAGGTCTGAATGAGCTGGTGAAGGTTTCCCGTATGGAGGAGCAGCCACAAAATTATTATCGGATTAATGGGCTGAATTCAATTTATCTGTCGATTGTTGCAGAGGAAACAGCAAATCAATTGGCATTGAGTGAAAAGGTAAAAGCATTTATGGATGATAACCAGCTATTACTTCCGGCAGGATATGAGATTCACACCAGTTACGACGCAACGGAATTTATTCAGGAAGAACTGGGGAAAATTTATTTGCGTACGGGAATGACTGTAGCGATTTTGCTCCTGTTTGTATTGTTGATCACCTTTAGTCCTAAATATCTTTTTTTGATTGTAATCAGTCTGGCTGTTAATATGGCAATAGCTGTCATTCTTTATTATGCGTTCGGATTGGAAATGCAATTGTATTCTTTGGCGGGTATTACGGTTTCATTAAATTTGGTGATAGATAATACAATTGTAATGAGCGATCATTATTTGCGGCGTAGAGATCGGAAAGCGTTTATGTCCATTCTTGCAGCCACATTGACCACGATGGGAGCTTTGGTTATCATCTTTTTTCTGGATGAGAAGATACGTCTTAATTTACAGGATTTTGCTGCCGTAGTGATTATAAATCTGGGAGTATCACTGCTGGTTGCTTTATTTTTTGTTCCTTCTCTAATTGATAAAATAGGATTGAAACGAAGAAAGAAATCTTCTCTTTCAATCGTTAAATGGAAGATTGGGGAGGTGCGTTTCTTTGTGTGGATACGTTCAAGAATGCGTCGGCTTCCGGTTTATTTCAGTCGTTGTTACAGGTGGCTGATACAAATACTTTGCCGTTGGAGGGTGGCGGTATGTATTTTGTTATTGTTGGTATTCGGACTACCGGTATTTCTATTGCCGGAAAAGATGAAAGGTGATGATAGATGGGCGAAAACTTATAATCAAACGTTGGGGACCACTACTTATAAGGAAAAGGTGAAACCGATAGTAGATAAGGTGTTGGGAGGTACTTTAAGGTTATTTGTGCAAAAGGTATATGAAGGGAGTTACTTTTCACGTAATGAAGAGGTAGTGCTTCACGCCAATGCTAATTTGCCGAATGGAAGTACACTTGAGCAAATGAATACACTGGTTAAGAGGATGGAAACTTATTTGAGCGAATTTAAAGAGATAAAACAGTTCCAGACATCTGTAGAAAGTGCCCGCAGGTCATCTATCCACATCTATTTTTCGAAAGAACATCAGAAAAGCGGTTTTCCCTATACGTTGAAAGCGAATATGATTAGCAAGGCGCTTCAACTGGGAGGTGGAAATTGGACTATATATGGTTTGCAGGATCAGGGGTTCAGTAATGATGTACGTGAGAATGCGGGTTCTTTCCGGGTGAAAATGTATGGATATAATTACGATGCACTGTATGATTGGGTTGAAAAATTAAAAGCAAAGTTATTGTCTCACCGCCGGATTCGGGAAGTGACGATCGGATCTGATTTCTCCTGGTGGAAAGATGATTATATGGAATTCTACTTTAATCTGAATAAACAGCGGATGGCAGAGGAGGGGATTGGAGCCGGAAGGTTATTTTCTGCTATTCACCCGATATATGGGCGAAATATGGAAATAGGTTCGGTAATGGCGGAAGAGGGGACGGAAAAGATAAAACTTTCTTCGTGTCAGTCGGAAGATAGGGATGTGTGGGCAATGCAGTTTTATCCTTTTCAAATAGGAGAGAGGGAATATAAGCTTTCTGAATTGGCAACTGTGGAAAAAGGACAGATGCCACAGGAAGTGGCTAAGGAGAATCAACAGTATCGGCTGTGTTTGCAATATGAGTATATCGGTTCTTCGGAACAGGGAAATAAACTATTGAAAAAAGATCTGGAAGAGTTTAATGAGATTCTTCCGATGGGATATACTGCCAAATCGGAAGATAATAACTGGTCGTGGGGAGGAAAGGATAATAAACAATATCGTCTGCTTTTGATTGTGATTGCTATTATTTTCTTTATTACGAGTATCCTGTTCAATTCTTTGAAACAGCCGCTGGCCATTCTCTTTGTGATCCCAGTATCTTATATCGGTGTGTTTCTGACATTCTATTGGTTCAAACTGAATTTTGACCAGGGAGGATTTGCTTCTTTTGTTTTGCTTTGTGGTATTACGGTTAATGCGAGCATTTATATCTTGAATGAATATAATTCCGTTCGTAAACGTTTCCCGCGTCTATCACCGCTTCGGGCTTATGTGAAAGCTTGGAACACTAAAGTGATTCCTATTTTCCTAACAGTGACTTCTACCATTCTGGGATTCGTTCTTTTTATGGTAGGCATGGAAAAAGAAGGCTTCTGGTTTCCATTGGCGGCAGGTACTATCGGGGGATTGATAATGTCTGTAATCGGAGTGTTTATTTTCCTGCCAGTGTTTACATTGAAAAAGAAGTGTTTGGTGAAACCTAAAGCTATGCTTTAGCAACTGTAAAGCGTAGCTTTATCCTATCTAAAGCTACGCTTTATAAATCTTACCAATTGTTCCCTGCATTACTGTTACCGATAAGCATCTCCACACGTTGTTTATACAGATTTGCTCCTTCAGCGATATTCTTGCCGGCGTCTGCCGTTCCCATCCCATAAACAACAATAGGGGTTTGCCATGACATTCCCGAATGAATGGCACTTACCTGATAAGGACGTAATAATTCGTCCGTAGTGAAACGGTTTCTGCCTCCACTGCGATAAGCCTCGTATTCGGATCCCGTGGTCGTTACTACTGTCAGCGGTTTGCCGGCGACAGCCGGAGTCTTGGATAGAAAAGTAAAGATTTCATCCTGCCATTTCTTTAGTAATGACGGTGCAGACATCCAATAGAAAGGAAATTGATAGATGACAGCCGAGGCATCGGAAATGATTTTACTCCATTCATCTATATTGAAAGCGATTTCCTGTGACAGCTCGTAAAGATTGAAAACCGCCACTCCTTCCATGTCACTGACAGCATCAACTAATGCTTTGTTTGCTTGTGATTCCTTGATGTTAGGATGTGCCAGTAGAATCACTACTTTTCTTAAATCTTTATTCATTTTAATCGGGTATTTAGGATGATACAATACTTACTATAATATATAAGGTGTAAAAATAAGAAAAAGTTCGCGAAAACCAATATCTTAATTAAAAATAAAACAATCCCTCTTTGCTTTTGAATTTGTATTTTTGCATCCACGTTTGTAAGACGTCAGTTTAGATAATAATTTTATATATGATAGATTTTAATCAGTTTCCTTCTCCTTGTTATATCATGGAAGAAGAACTTTTAAGAAAGAACTTGTGTTTGATAAAAAACGTAGCCGACAGGGCGGGAGTGGAGATTATTCTTGCTTTCAAGTCGTTTGCCATGTGGCGTTCTTTCCCTATATTCCGTGAATATATAGCTCATTCTACGGCAAGTTCGGTGTATGAAGCCCGTTTGGCACTGGAAGAATTCGGAAGTAAGGCACATACATATTCTCCAGCTTATACGGAACAGGATTTTCCTGAAATAATGCGTTGCAGCAGTCATATCACTTTCAACTCGATGCAGCAGTTCGAGCGTTTTTATCCGATGGTGGTGGCAGAAGGAAGTGGTATTTCTTGTGGTATTCGTGTAAATCCCGAATACTCGGAAGTGGAAACAGAACTTTATAATCCATGTGCACCTGGCACACGTTTTGGGATAACAGCCGATTTGTTGCCCGATGTATTACCGCAAGGCATTGAAGGTTTTCATTGTCATTGTCACTGTGAATCTTCTTCGTATGAGTTGGAACGTACATTGGAACATCTCGAAGCCAAATTTTCCCGTTGGTTTCCACAGATAAAGTGGTTGAATCTCGGTGGTGGACATCTGATGACCCGTAAAGACTATGATACCGAACATTTGATAACACTATTGCAAGGATTAAAAGCACGCCATCCTCATCTGCGAATTATCCTGGAACCCGGTTCGGCTTTTATATGGCAGACGGGAGTGCTGACTTCCGAAGTAGTGGATATTGTGGAAAGTCGTGGAATCAAGACGGCTATTTTGAATGTCAGTTTCACTTGCCACATGCCCGATTGTTTGGAAATGCCCTATCAGCCTGCCGTGCGTGGTGCCGAAATGGGAAACGAAGGAAAATATATTTATCGTCTCGGAGGAAATTCCTGTTTGAGTGGTGACTATATGGGATTGTGGAGTTTCGATCATCCTTTGCAAATCGGAGAACGTATTGTGTTCGAAGATATGATTCATTATACGATGGTCAAGACAAATATGTTTAACGGAATTCACCATCCTGCCATTGCTATCTGGACCAAAGAGGGGAAAGCTGAAATATACAAGCAATTTTCTTATGAAGATTATCGTGGCCGAATGAGTTGATAATCAAAATGATTGTTTTGCGGTCGATGCAAAGTGAACAGATTTCTGTGAAAAAAGTAGGCAGAATGTTTGCAGGTTTACGGAAAATCCCTACCTTTGCAACCGCAAACGAAAAAATGCGGAAATAGCTCAGTTGGTAGAGCATAACCTTGCCAAGGTTAGGGTCGCGAGTTCGAGTCTCGTTTTCCGCTCATGTTTCTTTGAAATGTTGGAACAATAATCTTTGCCCAGGTGGCGGAATTGGTAGACGCGCACGTTTCAGGTGCGTGTGTCGAGAGGCATGCAGGTTCGAGTCCTGTTCTGGGCACAAAGGTTAAACTTTAAAATTATGGAGAGGTGGCGGAATTGGTAGACGCGCTACTTTGAGGGGGTAGTGACAGTTATGTCGTGGGAGTTCGAGTCTCCTTCTCTTCACAGTTTATGAAAGTGAAATGCGGAAATAGCTCAGTTGGTAGAGCATAACCTTGCCAAGGTTAGGGTCGCGAGTTCGAGTCTCGTTTTCCGCTCTTGTTTCTTTGAAATAATGGAACTAAGTTTTGCCCAGGTGGCGGAATTGGTAGACGCGCACGTTTCAGGTGCGTGTGTCGAGAGGCATGCAGGTTCGAGTCCTGTTCTGGGCACCCATCTTTCAGAATTCTGAATGACGAAATTTAGTTTGCGGAAATAGCTCAGTTGGTAGAGCATAACCTTGCCAAGGTTAGGGTCGCGAGTTCGAGTCTCGTTTTCCGCTCCATATAGACATAAGGTTGTCAGTCGATAAGATTGGCAACCTTTTTTTATTTATGATTGATGAATTCTGATTTATATATGGTTGAATAATCGTTTAATATTGGAGGCTCAGTCTGAAACCTTGGGGGATTGCGTTAAAATTCTTATTTTTGCATCATGAAAACATCCTCTTCCCAAACGATTGATCCTGTTGCTTCTTTAAGCTTGTTCTTGCCTTCAGGAATCCTTGATTATTTTACCCTAGTCAATCATGTTTCTCAGGATACTTGCTTTATTCTTTATTTAGAGGAGAAAGCCACTATTCCTGCTGAGTACTCAGATCTACATCTTCACTCAAAAGGTTTCCTCCCTGAGATTGAAGTTCA
>NZ_GG774801.1:103256-114611 GCF_000163675.1 Bacteroides sp. D22
CACAACAGTGGCAAACTCTATTGAGAACCATTATGAAAGGATTTTGAACTTCTTTGTGAACAGGAGTACAAATGCAGCAGCGGAAGCATTTAATGCTAAAATCAAAGCATTTAGGACATCATTTAGAGGAGTAGTGGATATGAGCTTCTTCCTTTTTAGGCTAGCAAAGGTATATGCATGAAGGGAATTGACTAAACTTAATCCCCCAAGAATTACAACTGAGCCATATTGGACTTTATTAGAAGTTTATCGGACGATTTTATCGATAGATTGAATAGAAAAACGTAATTTTGCAAACGAAAAAATCAATGTACTCCCCCCAAAAAAGAGCGTCATTGATTCACACAGACCTTTAATTAATTTAACTATTTGTGATATGTTAACACAGATCATTAATGCACGCATCCTGACGCCTCAAGGTTGGCTGAAGGATGGGTCAGTTCTTATTCGCGATAACAAAATTCTGGAAGTAACCAATTGTGACCTTGCCATTATCGGAGCCAAACTGATTGATGCCAAAGGAATGTATATTGTTCCGGGCGGTGTAGAAATCCATGTTCACGGTGGCGGTGGAAGAGACTTTATGGAAGGCACCGAAGAGGCTTTCCGGACAGCAATCAAGGCTCACATGCAGCATGGTACCACCAGTATTTTTCCTACCCTTTCTTCTTCTACCATTCCGATGATCCGTGCAGCTGCGGCAACTACTGAAAAAATGATGGCAGAGCCCAATAGCCCTGTACTCGGACTCCATCTGGAAGGACATTATTTCAATATGGACATGGCAGGCGGACAGATTCCGGAAAATATCAAAGATCCTGATCCCGAAGAATATATTCCGTTGTTGGAAGAAACACGCTGTATCAAACGTTGGGATGCCGCACCGGAACTTCCCGGAGCCATGCAATTCGGTAAATATATCACGGCAAAAGGTGTACTGGCTTCGGTAGGACATACCCAGGCAGAATTTGAGGATATACAGACGGCTTATGAGGCGGGATATACGCATGCTACTCATTTTTATAACGCGATGCCCGGTTTCCATAAACGGAAAGAGTACAAGTATGAAGGTACGGTAGAAAGTATTTATCTGATTGATGATATGACAGTGGAAGTGGTGGCTGATGGTATTCATGTACCTCCGACGATTTTGCGTCTTGTCTATAAGATAAAAGGAGTGGAACGCACTTGCCTGATAACGGATGCGTTGGCTTGTGCCGCCAGTGATAGCCAGGTTGCCTTTGACCCGCGTGTGATTATTGAGGATGGAGTCTGTAAGTTGGCAGACCATTCAGCCTTGGCCGGGAGTGTTGCAACGATGGATCGTTTGATTCGTACCATGGTGCAAAAGGCGGAAATTCCTTTGGAAGATGCCGTAAGAATGGCTTCCGAAACTCCTGCACGGATTATGGGAGTGCTCGACCGTAAAGGAACGCTGGAACGTGGCAAGGATGCCGATATGATCGCTTTGGACAGAGGCTTGAACGTGAGAGCCGTATGGGCAATGGGAGAACTGGTGGAAGGCACCAACAAACTGTTTTAAATCTAATAAAGAACAAAGACTATGTTGACTCAAATAATAAACGGAAGAATACTTACCCCGCAAGGCTGGTTGAAAGATGGTTCCGTATTGATTTGTGATGGAAAAATATTAGAGGTAACTAATAGTGATTTAGCGGTTATCGGTGCAACAGTTATTGATGCCAGAGGGATGACGATAGTGCCCGGATTCGTAAGTATGCATGCACATGGAGGTGGTGGGCATGATTATACGGAAGCAACGGAAGAGGCTTTCCGCACCGCAACCAATGCACATCTGAAACATGGTGCTACCGGTATATTTCCTACTTTGTCCTCTACTTCATTCGAAAGAATCTACCAGGCAGTCGATGTATGTGAGCACTTGATGAAAGAGAAGGATTCTCCGATTCTCGGTCTGCATATCGAAGGTCCATATCTGAATCCGAAGATGGCGGGTACGCAGTATGACGGTTTTCTGAAAACTCCGGATGAAAATGAATATATTCCTTTGTTGGAGCGTACGTCTTGTATCAGACGTTGGGATATTAGTCCCGAACTGCCCGGTGCACATGATTTTGCAAAGTATACCCGTTCGAAAGGAATTATGACTGCTGTTACACATACCGAAGCCGAATATGATGAAATTAAAGCTGCATTTGCAGTAGGATTTTCTCATGCTGCTCATTTTTATAATGCGATGCCGGGTTTCCATAAACGTCGTGAATATAAATATGAGGGTACAGTGGAAAGTGTGTATCTGACGGATGGAATGACTGTGGAAGTGATTGCGGATGGTATTCATTTGCCTGCCACTATCCTGAAACTGGTTTATAAGTTGAAAGGCGTGGAGAATACCTGCCTTGTTACCGATGCTTTGGCGTATGCAGCTTATGAAGGGAATGAACCGATTGATCCTCGTTATATCATAGAGGATGGCGTATGCAAGATGGCGGATCATTCTGCGTTGGCCGGTAGTTTGGCTACGATGGATGTGTTGGTTCGCACTATGGTAAAGAAAGCGAATATTCCTTTGGAAGATGCCGTGCGTATGGCTTCTGAAACTCCTGCCCGTTTAATTGGAGTGAGTGACCGGAAGGGGGCGTTAGCAAAGGGTAAGGATGCTGATATTGTGATTCTTGACAAAGAACTGAATGTACGTTGCGTATGGTCAATGGGAAAGATCGTTCCGGGAACTGATAATCTGTTGCATAAATAACCATTGAAATAACCTTTGAAAGGGATGAGGCCGTCCGGAGACTTCCTAAAAGAAAAATGCCCTTTACTAAGAACTAAACTGAATCCCAAAAGTTGGATACAAAATTTTAGGAGTTCAGTTTAGTTCTAGTAAGGGGCATTTTATAAGATCAAGGCTTTTCAGCCTCTTATTATAAAAATAAATGTTCTGTATTATATCAAAAGCCTGGTAGTTTATCAGTCTATCGTCATAAGGAACTTTCCGGACTTTCGATGTTTTTCTATTCTGAAAGTAAACTGGTTTCTATTAATTCTTTCAATTGGGCTTTATTCATAGTGCCTAATTTCATTGTCGGTTTGCCGTTCAACGGGCAAAGTAACAGATTGGGAATGGTACGAATCTTAAATGCGCTTTCCAGTTCCGGTTCCTGATCGACGTCCACTTTATAAATATCTAATTTCCCTTCGTATTCTTTTGCCAATTGGTCTAATATAGGCGATAATGCTTTGCAATAGACACACCAGGGTGCATGAAAATCGACCAGGCAAGGTTTATTCCCTTTAAAGTTCCAACTATCAGGATAAGATTGATAATCAGCTACTTTCTCAACAAAACTATCTTTGGTTAAATCTATTATTTTCATATATCCTACTATTTTTTAATGATTCGTTTTATTTTCTCTCCTGCAAAGATAGGGGAGTTGGAATGAAAGAAGGCTGGCCATTTTTCCTGTTGTGTTTACAATTCTTCCTTTATGGCTCTTTTCTAATCAAATTCTAATCTGATATGAGAGGCTTATAATCGTTTTTTTCCGTTTCTCCGGTTGCAGAATTGTAATTTTGCTGCGACAACTACGATAAGGTAATAAAGATAAATATAGTAATGAACAGAGAATTTTTAATTTCTTTTTTTCTTCTGCTGACAGGAGGAATATGTGCGCAACAGGCTACCACAGGAACATTAACGCTGAAAGAGGCGGAACAACGTTTCCTGGAACGTAACTTATCGCTGATAGCCGAACGGTATAACATTGATATGGCACAGGCACAAGTGCTGCAAGCCAGGTTATTTGAGAATCCGGTCATCTCGCTGGAACAGAATGTCTATAACCGCTTGAACGGAAAGTATTTTGATTTTGGTAAGGAGGGTGAAACGGTTGTGGAGGTTGAACAGGTCATTCGCCTTGCCGGACAGCGAAACAAGCAGATAAAGCTGGAAAAAATCAATAAGGAAATAGCGGAATATCAGTTTGAAGAGGTGATGAGAACACTCCGTCAGGAGTTGAATGAGAAGTTTGTGCAAGTCTATTTTCTTTCGAAATCCATATCCATCTACGAGAAAGAAGTGAACTCTCTGCAAGAACTGCTTGCCGGAATGAAGCTGCAACAGGAGAAAGGAAATATCTCATTGATGGAAATGTCTCGTTTGGAATCTATGCTATTTTCGCTGAAGAAAGAGAAGAACGAACGGGAAAACGAGTTGCTGACTCTTAGAGGAGAACTGAATGTCTTGTTAAATCTTCCGGGAGATACTACGGTTAAGTTATCACTGGACGAAGAGGTGTTGAAGCAATTGGATTTGTCTCAATTATCGTTTGCTGATTTGAAAGCGATGGTAAATGAACGTCCGGACTTGAAGATTGCCAGAAGTACGGTAAGTGCTTCCCGTGCCAATCTGAAATTGCAGAAATCGATGGCATTTCCGGAGTTCTCGGTGAAAGGGAACTATGACCGTGCCGGAAACTTTATCAATAACTATTTTGCGGTAGGAGTGAGCTTGTCAGTACCTATTTTCAATCGCAATCAGGGAAATATAAAGGCAGCCCGTTTTAGTATTCAACAGGCAGGAGCGGAACAGGAAAATGCTGCTAATCGTGCAGATATGGAACTTTATACCGCTTATGCTTCACTGGAAAAAGCAGTTCAGCTTTACCAATCTACCAATATGGATTTGGAACGTAATTTTGAGAAACTGATAACAGGAGTGAATGAAAACTTTACCAAGCGGAATATCAGCTTGCTGGAGTTTATCGATTATTATGACAGTTATAAGGAAACCTGTATTCAGTTGCATGAAATAAAGAAAGATGTTTTCCTCGCGATGGAAAACCTGAATACAACTATCGGGCAAAATATATTAAACTACTAATATTCATAAATTATCAAAGACTATGAACTGGAATAAATTCCTTCCTTGCATATTGCTTACTACCGTATTGGGAGCATGCTCCGGTAAAGGAGAACAACCGAATGTTGAACCGACTGCTTTATGCCTGACAGATAGCTTGTTGAGAATTGTATCTGTCGATACGGTTCACGTTCAAGAAGTGATTGATGAACTGACATTGAACGGACGGGTCACTTTTAATGAAAATCAGGTAGCGCATGTATATCCGATGTTTGGAGGCACGGTGACGGAACTGAAAGCAGAAATAGGAGATTATGTTCGTAAAGGAGATGTACTGGCAGTCATCCGCAGTGGAGAAGTGGCGGACTATGAGAAACAATTGAAAGAAGCGGAACAACAACTGTTGCTCGCCCGCAGAAACATGGATGCTACGCAGGATATGTATAATTCCGGCATGGCTTCGGATAAAGATATGCTTCAGGCAAAGCAGGAGTTGACGAGTGCCGAAGCCGAAGAAAGAAGGATAAAGGAAGTCTTTTCCATTTATAATTTCTCCGGAAATGCTTATTATCAGTTGAAATCTCCTGTTTCGGGCTTTATTGTGGAGAAACAAATCAGCAGGGATATGCAGTTGCGTCCGGATCAGAGTGAAGAGTTGTTCACGATTTCGGGGTTGTCGGACGTCTGGGTGATGGCAGATGTGTATGAAAGCGATATCAGTAAGATTTCTGAAGGTGCTTCTGTACGTATTTCTACTTTGGCCTATCCGGATAAGATGTTTGCCGGCACTATCGATAAGGTATATCATTTGCTGAATAACGAAAGTAAAACAATGAATGTCCGTATCAAATTAAAGAATGAAGAGTATCTGTTGAAGCCGGGGATGTTTACGAATGTAAGTGTGAAGTGCAAAGCAGACGAAACTTCTATGCCTCGTATCGATTCTCATGCGCTGGTGTTTGAAGGAGGGAAAAATTATGTTGTTGTAGTAGAGCCGGATCAGCGTTTGCAGGTGAAAGAGGTAGATGTATACAAACAGTTGAGCAAGGAGTGCTATATCCGCTCTGGGCTTTCCGAGGGGGACAGAGTGCTGAATAATAATGTATTGTTGTTATATAATGCGTTGAATGCAGATTAAAAACAGAAAATAGTATGCACAAATTCATAGATAATATAGTGGCTTTCTCGCTGAAGAATAAGTTCTTTATTTTCTTCTGTACAGCGATTGCCGTTATAGCCGGAGTTGTTTCTTTTAAACATACTCCGATAGATGCTTTCCCGGATGTGACGAATACGAAAGTGACGATTATCACGCAATGGCCGGGACGTAGTGCGGAAGAGGTAGAGAAGTTTATCACCATTCCTGTTGAGATTGCCATGAATCCTGTTCAGAAGAAAACGGATATTCGTTCTACCACTCTTTTCGGACTTTCTGTAATCAATGTGATGTTCGAAGATCGTGTGGATGATTTCACCGCCCGTCAACAGGTATATAATTTATTGAATGACGCCGATCTTCCTGACGGGGTAACTCCGGAAGTGCAACCGTTATATGGCCCGACGGGAGAAATATTCCGTTATACACTCCGTAGTGATAAACGTAGTGTGCGGGAGCTGAAAACAATCCAAGATTGGGTGATCGAACGTAATCTCCGTTCGGTATCCGGCGTAGCGGATATTGTGAGCTTCGGCGGAGAGGTGAAAACATTTGAGGTAAGCGTGAATCCTCACCAGTTGATTAACTATGGAATTACTTCTTTGGAGCTTTATGATGCGATAGCCAAGAGTAACATCAATGTGGGAGGAGATGTCATCACCAAGAGTTCGCAAGCTTATGTTGTTCGTGGAATTGGTCTGATTAACGACTTGGAAGAATTGAGAAACATCGTAGTGAAAAACATCAACGGTACTCCGATTTTGGTGAAGAATCTTGCCGATGTACACGAATCCTGTTTACCCCGTCTCGGCCAGGTAGGACGAATGGATGAAGATGATGTGGTACAAGGCATTGTAGTCATGCGGAAAGGGGAGAATCCGGGCGAGGTGATTGCAAACCTGAAAGATAAAATAGAAGACTTGAATCAGAATATACTTCCGAAAGATGTGAAAATCGTGTCATTCTATGACCGGGAGGATTTGGTGAATCTGGCGGTAAAGACGGTGACACATAATCTGATCGAAGGAATTTTATTGGTTACGTTTATTGTATTGATTTTTATGGCAGATTGGCGGACTACCGTGATTGTTGCTGTCGTTATCCCATTAGCCCTTCTATTCGCTTTTATCTGTCTACGGGTGATGGGAATGTCCGCCAATCTGCTTTCTATGGGAGCCATTGACTTCGGTATCATTATTGATGGGGCAGTGGTGATGGTGGAAGGAGTGTTTGTGGCTTTGGACAAGAAGGCAAGGCAAGTAGGAATGCCGGCATTTAATGTCATGTCCAAAATGGGATTGATCCGTAACACCGCAAAAGACAAGGCGAAAGCAGTTTTCTTCTCCAAATTGATTATCATAACCGCGTTGATTCCTATCTTCTCTTTCCAGAAGGTAGAAGGAAAGATGTTCTCTCCCTTGGCCTATACGCTGGGTTTTGCACTGTTGGGAGCTTTGATCTTTACGCTGACCCTGGTGCCGGTAATGTCGTCTATGCTGCTGAAAAAGAATGTGCGTGAGAAGAATAATCGTTTTGTCCGTTTTATCAATACAAAGTGTACGGCTCTTTTTGATTTATTCTATGCGCACAGGAAACTGACTATCGGACTGGCAACGGTCATAGCAGGTGTCGGATTATGGCTTTTCTCTTTTTTGGGTACGGAGTTTCTTCCACAGTTGAATGAGGGGTCTATCTATATTCGTGCCACCTTGCCACAAAGCATTTCGCTGGATGAATCGGTGACGCTTGCCAATAAAATGAGAAGGAAGCTATTAACGTTTCCAGAAGTACGGCAAGTCCTGTCACAGACCGGACGACCGAATGACGGAACAGATGCTACCGGATTCTATAATATCGAGTTTCACGTTGATATATACCCTGAAAAGGAATGGGAGAGTAAATTGACAAAAATGGAACTGATCGATAAGATGCAGGAGGATTTATCCATTTACCCCGGCATTGACTTCAATTTCTCACAGCCGATTACTGATAATGTAGAGGAAGCTGCTTCCGGTGTGAAAGGGTCTATTGCGGTGAAGGTGTTTGGTAAAGACTTGTATGAGTCGGAGAAATATGCGGTGCAGATTGAGAAAATCCTGGGCACGGTTCAAGGAATTGAAGACTTGGGTGTGATTCGGAATATCGGTCAGCCGGAACTTCGTATAGAGCTGAATGAAGGTCAGTTGGCGCGTTATGGCGTTGCTAAGGAAGATGTGCAATCGATTATCGAGATGGCTATTGGTGGAAAATCGGCTTCATTGTTGTATGAGGACGAACGGAAATTCAATATCATGGTAAGGTATAGCGAGCAATTCCGCCAGAATGAAGAGGAGATAGGTAAGATACTGGTTCCGGCAATGGATGGTACAATGGTGCCTATCAAGGAACTGGCAGATATAACGACCATTACGGGACCATTACTTATTTTCCGTGATAATCATGCACGCTTCTGTGCAGTGAAGTTCTCGGTGAGAGGCCGTGACATGGGTACGGCAGTTGCCGAGGCACAGAAAAAAGTGAATGCATCCGTACATCTTCCGGCAGGATATTCGCTGAAATGGACTGGTGATTTCGAGAACCAGCAACGTGCCACGAAACGCTTGGCACAAGTGGTTCCCATCAGTATTGCTATCATCTTTATCATCCTGTTTATTCTGTTCTCTAATGCGCGGGATGCCGGACTGGTATTGCTGAATGTGCCATTTGCCGCTGTGGGGGGTATTGTAGCCCTTCTGATAACACGATTCAACTTCTCCATTTCTGCAGGTATCGGTTTCATAGCCTTGTTCGGTATTTGTATTCAGAACGGCGTGATTATGATTTCCGACATCAAAGCGAATCTGAAACTGGGTTCTCCTTTGGAAGAGGCTACGAAAGAAGGAGTACGCTCACGCATTCGTCCTGTGATTATGACAGCGGCAATGGCGGCTATCGGTTTGTTGCCTGCTGCCATGAGTCATGGAATTGGTTCGGAATCACAGCGTCCGTTGGCGATTGTTATTATCGGCGGATTGATAGGAGCGACTTTCTTTGCCTTGTTTGTCTTTCCTCTCATCGTAGAAGTGGTATATGAACGAATGTTATATGATAAAAACGGAAAGTTATTGCAAAGACGTATTTAGTTCATTTCTATTCTGTGGAAAAAACGCTCATAGATTAAATTTGTAGTTTTCAGTAGGTAGAGTGAGAAAGGGATAAAAGAAGGGTGAATTAAAAAATCACCCGTACTTTTGTTCCTTTTTCTATTTCTGAAGATATATCCAGCTTTGCATGATAAGCAGAAATGATTTTCAAAGTCAGACTAAGTCCGATGCCTTGTCCGGCATAATCCCGGGTGTTGCTACCCCGATAGAAAGACTGGAAAATATGCTCTATTTCTTCTTGCGGAATACCGATTCCCTGATCTTCCACCTCAAGAATGACTTGTTGCTGCTCCCGATAGAGAGCCACATTTACTTCCTTATCGGAGTATTTGTATGCGTTATCAATTATATTTTTCAATGCTATCTTTAACAGATAAGGATTAGCCTTTACAACAGCTTGCTGTTCTGTTGCCTCCAAGTGGAGACGGATTCTTTCATTAGACCCGGTCAACTCTTTCAATATATCAGATAGAATGATCTCTTCCACATTATTTTTCAGGAGTTCTTCTTCCTGCCGCGAAAGAAAAAGAAGGTGGCGGATCAGACTGGACAACCGTTTGCTTTCCGAAGAAATTCGTTGCAGGGATTCAATGTATTCTCCGGTACTTCTTTCTTTGAGCAGACTGATTTCACATTCTCCCTGAATAGCAGTAATCGGATTGTTCAACTCGTGCGAAGCATGGCTTACAAAGGATTTCTCTGCCTTGAAAGCACTATCCAGACGATCGAGCATACTATTTAATGTTTTTATCATGTCCTCCAGCTCGTCATTATTTCCGGTAGTCTTTAACCTACGATTCAGACTGTTGGCCCGTATTCTTTTCAACTCCTTTAATATGTGTTGCAGCGGAACCAAAATACGACCGGAATATATTTTCCCGATGAAAAAGATCAGGATGGAACTGGCTAAAACGAGGAAAATGGAAAGTAACAACAGATGTTCCTTGATTTCTGTTCCGTAGGCATTCCGGGACATGACGAGTACGATGAAATTCCCTTCATTATCCGGATAATAAAGGGCGGCTCCTAACTGGTCCTTATATTTAAAAGAGAAAGGAATACTGTCTTGCCTTGCCAGTAGAAGTGTTTGCTGGTGTTGCGTGAGATACTTATTCAACGTATCACGCACTTCAGAAAGACTATCCATATTTAGAAGAATCTCATGAGCTTCGGGTAGAAGTTCATCATATTTGCGTTGGATAATTTGGTAACTCTGTTCGTCCACCTCATCCTTTTCCCAGTGCTTCTGTGCAGTCAGGTAGGCTTTCTCACGCAGGTAGGAAGCATAGAGTTTATTGATATACTGTGTACTGAAAATATAAAATACAGCAATGATAATGACAGTGGTCAACACACTGATTAACGTATAGAAAAGAGCTATTTTGGAACCTATTTTCATAGCCGGGATAGTTGGTGAGTTTAAGTATTCATAATGTATCCTAATCCTACGACTGTGTGAATCAGCTTTTTATCAAAGTCACGGTCTATCTTTACCCGGAGATAGTTTACATAAACATCTACGATATTGGTATTGGTATCAAAGTTCTTGTCCCACACATCTTTGAGCAGGGTGATACGTGAGAGCGCAACCCCTTGATGAGTCATGAAATATTCGAGCAGACGATATTCCTTGACAGTAAGATCAATATCTATATTGCCTCTTTTAGCTCTTCGGGTATTGCAATCCAATATCAGGTTATCACAAGTCAGCAGATTGGAGGTTACTTCTTTATTGCGTCTTAACAAGGCCTTGATGCGTGCCTCCAGTTCTTGGAAACTGAAAGGCTTGACGAGATAATCATCTGCTCCCGCATCCAGTCCTTTGACGATATCTTCCGTTGTACCCAAGGCTGTCAGCATGATCACAGGAGACTGGTACCCAAACGTCTGCCGATAAAGCCGGCAAAGTTCCAAACCGTTTATTTTGGCTCAGTCTGAAACCTTGGGGGATTGCGTTAAAATTCTTATTTTTGCATCATGAAAACATCCTCTTCCCAAACGATTGATCCTGTTGCTTCTTTAAGCTTGTTCTTGCCTTCAGGAATCCTTGATTACTTTACCCTAGTCAATCATGTTTCTCAGGATACTTGCTTTATTCTTTATTTAGAGGAGAAAGCCACTATTCCTGCTGAGTACTCTGATCTCCATCTTCACTCAAAAGGTTTCCTCCCTGAGATTGAAGTTCAGGACTTCCCTATCCGTGGTAAAGTCCG
>NZ_GG774801.1:114631-173023 GCF_000163675.1 Bacteroides sp. D22
CACAACAGTAGCAAACTCTATTGAGAATCATTATGAAAGGATTCTGAACTTCTTTGTGAACAGGAGTACAAATGCAGCAGCGGAAGCATTTAATGCTAAAATCAAAGCATTTAGGGCATCATTTAGAGGAGTAGTGGATATGAGCTTCTTCCTTTTTAGGCTAGCAAAGGTATATGCATGAAGGGAATTGACTAAACTTAATCCCCCAAGAATTACAACTGAGCCTTTATTTTCGGCATGATAATGTCCAGTATCAAAAGGTCGAAAGGTTCGTCCTGAAGGATTTTCCAACCAGCGTTTCCGTCATGACAGACGGTTACCGTATGTCCGAACTCTTTTAACCCCCGTTCAATGAAAGAGGCGATGTTTATTTCATCTTCAACTAATAATATCTTTGCCATCATTCAGATTGTTTATGCGCAAAGATACTTTTTTCCTGGCATCTGAAGAAAGAAATTCGCCCTACATTTAAGTGTTTCTCCTTTTTGAGTTGTACTGTTTTTCTGAAATTGCAAGGATACTTATCGCGCTATCCGGGATAATTATCCCTTTGCTTCCTGATACATAAAGCGTTTGATTGACTTTTTCGCAGTCTTTTCAAATTCCTCGAAATGGATCTTTATCTTGCTTATTTGAGAATAGTTAGGAAGCTGTTGATTCAACTCGATACGGTTTTGTTCCATCACTTTCTGAATATCCGTCTGCTGCAATCCATGAGCGAAAGCGTCATCGAAATCCGGATAAATCATTGCTACCAGCTTTTCATGTTGTAAGACAATCAGTGATTCCGCAACATACGGCATATTATTCAGCTTGCTTTCAATTTCTTCCGGATAGATGTTCTGTCCGCTAGAGGTGAGAAGCAGGTTTTTGCTACGTCCGCGAACTGTTACATAACCTTCTTCATCCAACGTGCCGAGGTCACCGGTATGCAGCCAGCCGTTAGCATCGATAATTTGCGCGGTAGCTTCCGGATTTTTATAATAGCCCAGCATCATGTTCATTCCTCTACATACGATTTCTCCGGCATGCGTTTCCGGGTCCGGCGAGTCAATACGAACTTCCATCCGGCTGGTTGCCTTACCACAAGAAGCAAGTTTCAGTGTTTCCCAACGACTGGAGCAAATGATAGGACCACATTCGGTCATACCGTAAGCGATTGTATAGGGGAATCCTATCTTTTTAAGGAAGGCCTCAACTTCAGCATTGAAAGGAGCGCCTCCGATAATAATCTCGTCAAAGTTTCCACCGAAGATTTCCATGGCGGCCTGCCGTGCCAGCGATTTGATTTTATCATTCACGATAGGTACTTTAAGCAATAACTTACCGATTGTGCTGTCTACTTTAGGAAGAATATCTTTCTTAATAATCTTTTCCACAATCAATGGCACACAAGAGATCACTCTTGGCTTGATTTCAGAGAAAGATTGAGAAATGATTTTCGGAGACGGCATGCGCGTCAGGAAATAGATGTGCGCACCTGCAGAAAATCCGTAAAGGAAATCATATACCATACCGAACACATGCCCCATAGGCAACATGGAAACGATATGATCGCCCGGTTTAACGGGAAGCATCTCGAAGCAGTAAGCCACATTCGACCAAAGACTGCGATAGGGGAGCATCACTCCTTTAGAGTAACCTGTGGTGCCGGAAGTATAATTGATAATAGCCAGTTCTTCAGGATGATCCTTCCGGTAGCAAATATGTTCCGGGCGGAAGTTCTTGGGATATTGTCGACCATATATTGCATTCCGGTGTTCAAAAGCATAAGTGAGTTTCTCGTTGCGTGATACTAATGGTGAGAAATCTGTTAGTAAAGCAATACCCTCTAATAAAGGCATGGCGTCCTCATTCAAATTTTCCCAGGCTTGGTCACCGACAAAAAGTAATTTGGCTTCGGAATGGTTGACGATATTATGAATATTATCTGCCTTGAATTCATGCAAAATAGGAACAATAACGGCTCCATAAGTAATCGTTGCCAGGAAAGTAACCGCCCAATGAGCACTGTTACGTCCGCAAACGGCAATTTTATCTCCCGGCTGGATGCCGGCACTTTCCAAGACAATGTGAAATTTAGCGATTTTACGCGCTACATCCTTATATTGAAGGGTAATTCCTTTATAGTCAGTTAAGGCATCCTTGTCCCAGTTTTTGATGATGCTTTGCTCAATATAATCAATGAACTGATGTTCTTGTTCCATTCGATTTTTGCACATTTAGTTTAAAACTGCGCAAAATTAATACTTCGCTGATGTAAACCGAATTTTAAATTCAAGTTTTACGGTTAATTAACGGAGGGGGGATGAACAATTTTTACGGCTTGCTAAGGCGTTTTCGTGTTTCTTCCTTAAAACTAGTCTGTTGGCCTATTTAAAACATTTCGTCTCCACGCATGAATTAAGAAACGAGTGTCTTGTAGGGACAAGAGGCTTCATGCGTGGAGACGAATCAGTTATAGTGTATAGAATCAATCTTTTCGGATGTTAGTCAGAATCAGTCTCTTCTTCTTTTGATTTTTCGGAGATGAGCAGCAGTTTATCTCCTTCATGCAGTTTCAGTGTTCCGTTGGGAATCAGGAACTCATCTCCGCGCTTCACAATCATTACCAGCGTGCCTTTCGGGAGATTCATATCTTTCAATGTATCTGCTTCTTCCAGCATACTTTTAGTAATAGTCATATCACTAAGATCAGAGTCTATTTCTTCCGGGAGTTCCACTCCGAAATCATTTCCTGTTTTTTCCAGTGGTTTGGAAAGATTCAAGATCCGAGCTACGAAAGAAATCGTTGTTCCCTGTACCACTAATGACACGATGGTAATAAAGAAAACAATGTTGAAGATGAGGTTCGAACCCTCTACGCCCGCCACTACCGGATAAGTGGCAAAGATAATAGGAACTGCACCGCGCAATCCTACCCAGGAGACGAAAATACGTGATTTCATCGTAATTTTCCGGAATGGAAGCAAACAAAGGAATACGCTTAACGGCCGGCCGATAATAATCATAAAGACACCAATCAACAATGCCACAGCAGCTACTTCCAACATCTCGTGCGGATTGACAAGCAATCCCAGGCAAAGGAACATGATGATTTGAAACAACCAGGTCAGTCCGTTCATAAAGGTGTAGATATCCTTACGATGCATGATTTTATTGTTTCCTACCATGATACCGGCGATATATACGGCAAGGTATCCGTTACCTTTCAGTAAGTCGGTGATGGAGAAAGTGAAAAATACAAATGCAAGTAATAAGATAGGATATAAGGCCTGATTGTCAATATTGAGCTTGTTCAACATTCGGATAGCGAGCTTTCCGAGTACATATCCGGCAGCCGCACCGACGATAAACTGGATGGCAAAAGAACCGACTATGGCTCCGGCTCCCATACCAGACGACTGAATGAACTGTATCAGGACAATGGTAAGCATATAGGCCATCGGGTCATTACTTCCGCTCTCCAGTTCCAGCATGGGACGGAGGTTGTGCTTTAAATTCATCTTCTGTGAACGGAGAATGGCGAACACCGAAGCCGAGTCCGTAGACGACATGGTAGAGGCCAAAAGCAGGGAAGTGGTGATAGGTAAATAAATATTAGACCAGCTCATACCTGATATCCACCAGATAAAGAGCCCGGTGAAAAGAGCTGTGAGTAGTACTCCGACAGTGGAAAGCACGATACCGGGACCTAAAATAGGTTTGATTTCTCTGAATTTCGTATCCATACCTCCCGAGAAAAGGATAATGCTTAGGGCGACCATGCCGATAAACTGCGCGTCTTTCGCGTCGTGGAATTGCAGGCCGAGACCGTCACTCCCAAACAACATTCCTACTACGAGGAACAATAATAAAGTAGGTACTCCGAAGCGATATCCGGTTTTTCCAACAACAATGCTGACGAAAAGTAAGATAGAACCGATAAGTAAAGTGTTTTCTGCTGTAAATATCATAGGCAATATATTATAAAGTTATAAAATTGTCGTTTTAATTCTCACCGTGCGAAGTTACACATTATTAACAACAAATAAAACCTCTTTTTAGATGTATTTTTGTGAAAAAAGGGAGTTAAATTGTCTAAAAAGACTAATTTTGCAGAGATTAATCTACATTATACTTATGGATTCAAATAATCTTACACCTTTGAGGAAAGGGGTGGTGGGGGTACAATTCTTGTTTGTGGCTTTCGGAGCTACGGTACTCGTGCCGTTATTGGTAGGGCTCGATCCTTCGACAGCTCTGTTTACAGCAGGTATTGGTACGCTTATCTTTCATGCCGTTACGCGTGGAAAGGTTCCTATCTTTTTGGGAAGTAGTTTCGCATTTATTGCGCCTATCATTAAAGCGACAGAACTTTATGGGCTGCCCGGCGCCTTATCCGGCATGGTTGGAGTTGCATTAGTTTACTTTGTGATGAGTGCGCTTGTCAAATGGCAGGGAGTGCGGGTGATTGAACGGTTGTTTCCTCCTGTTGTCATAGGACCTGTCATTATTCTGATAGGTTTATCATTGGCGGGAACAGGAGTGAATATGGCAAAAGAGAACTGGGTGCTGGCTCTGCTTTCATTGGTGACTGCGGTTGTCGTTTCGATGAAAGCTAAAGGACTTTTGAAGCTGATACCTATTTTCTGTGGAATTGTAGTGGGGTATCTGGCTGCATGGATCTTCTATGGTTTGGATTTGTCCGGCGTCAGAGATGCCGCTTGGATTGGATTACCGCAGTTTGTCTTTCCTAAATTCTCATGGGAGCCGGTGTTATTTATGATTCCGGTAGCTATTGCTCCGGTGATAGAGCATATTGGTGATGTCTATGTGGTGAATACGGTTACGGGAAAAGATTTCGTGAAAGACCCGGGATTGCACCGCACCTTATTGGGTGATGGTCTGGCTTGTCTCTGTGCCGGATTGCTGGGTGGTCCTCCTGTGACTACTTATTCGGAAGTGACAGGAGCCATGTCATTAACAAAGATTACCAATCCGCAAGTGGTCCGAATAGCTGCCATCTCTGCTATCTTGTTCTCCGTTATCGGTAAAATCAGCGCATTACTAAGATCCATACCTAGTGCGGTACTGGGTGGCATTATGCTGTTGCTTTTCGGGACGATTGCCTGTGCGGGTATTGGTAATCTTGTGAATAACTGTATTGATTTGAGCCGTACAAGAAATATCGTTATCGTGTCTTTGACACTGACTGTCGGGATTGGTGGCGCTGCTTTTAGCTGGGGTGATTTTTCTTTGTCCGGTATCGGATTGGCAGCTTTGGTAGGAGTAGTTCTCAATTTGATATTGCCCAAAGAAGATTAAAAAAGGAAATCACTATAAAAGGAAGCCGGTATTCGAGAAGAAAGAATAAACGCAGGATTCCCGGTTATATATAAAAAAGATAGTGACGGTATATGATGGAAATAGTGACGGTATCATTACCGTATAGCGTCACTATCCTTATCATATACCGTCACTATCTTTTAGAAGGAAATTTGCCTGTAAAATACCCTTCTGTTCCCTTATCATTTATGATAGAAACTTCACAATATCTTCATCCACTGTACTGATACCTCCGATCCCAAATTGCTCGATCAATACGTTCTTTACATTCGGTGAAAGGAAAGCGGGAAGAGTAGGTCCTAAATGAATATGTTTCACTCCTAAAGCCAGCAATGCCAATAAAACAATGACCGCCTTTTGTTCGTACCATGCAATGTTGTATACGATAGGTAACTGATTCACATCGTCCAACCCGAAGATTTCTTTCAGTTTTAGAGCGATTACAGCCAGTGAGTAACTGTCGTTACATTGTCCCGCATCCAATACTCTCGGAATACCGTTGATATCACCTAAAGCTAATTTATTGTATCTGTACTTGGCGCAACCTGCCGTAAGAATCACTGTATCACCGGGTAGCTTTTGAGCAAATTCCGTATAATATTCACGGCTCTTCATACGTCCGTCGCATCCTGCCATTACAAAGAACTTACGGATGGCTCCACTTTTCACGGCATCCACCACTTTATCCGCTAAAGCCGTCACCTGTGCATGAGCGAATCCACCGATGAGTGTTCCGTTTTCGATGGCTACGGGTGGTTGGCATTGTTTAGCATGAGCAATCAGGGCAGAAAAATCTTTCGGTTTTCCATCTTTGCGTTCGGGGATATAATGCGCGCCTTCCAGACCGCAGGCTCCTGTGATGTAAATGCGGTCTTTGTAGCTGGCATTCGCACGTGGCGGAACAATACAGTTACTTGTAAACAGGATCGGACCGTTGAAACTTTCAAATTCCTCTTTTTGTTTCCACCAGGCATTTCCGTAGTTTCCTGCCAGATGCTTATACTTCTTTAGTTGAGGATAATAGTGCGCAGGCAGCATTTCACTGTGCGTATATACATCTACCCCTGTACCTTCCGTTTGCTCCAGCAACTCTTCGAGGTCTTTTAAATCATGTCCGCTTATCAATATACCCGGATGATTACGGACACCAAGATTCACTTGTGAGATTTCCGGATTACCGTAACTGCTCGTATTTGCCTTGTCCAGCTGTGCCATTGCCGATACTCCATGTTTTCCTGTTTCCAGCGTTAATTGAACCAATTCTTCCACAGTAATATCATTGCGGGTCAATTCGGACAATGCGTGCTGCATGAAAGCAAATATCTCCGGTGACTGATAACCCAGGTTATGCGCATGCTCTACGTAGGCAGCCATTCCTTTCAGGCCATAGTGTACGAGTTCTTTTAGTGAGCGTATATCCTCGTTAGGCGTGCGAAGCACACCGACCGTTTTTGATTTTTCTTCAAATTCCTCTTCGTTTCCATCCCAAAGACATTCGTCAGGAGCATTTTCGATCTTTACCTTACCGGCAAGTTCCTTTTTCAGTTTCAGTCCTTCTTTGATTTTTTCGGTGATCGCTACTTTATCAAAATTGGCGTTAGTGATGGTGATGAACAAAGCATCATAGATAAATTTGTCTGCTTGTTCGGAAGACTGTCCCTCTTTACGCAGATGTTCGTTGTAGACAGCAATTCCACGTACTACAAAAAGCAGCAGGTCTTGCAGGTTAGCCACTTCGGAAGTTTTACCGCATACACCTTTTAAGGTACAACCCGTACCCATTGCGGTTTCTTGACATTGATAACAGAACATACTCATAACTTTTACGTTTTTAATTAGTCCAACAGTTTATTTATTGAACGCAAAAGTAGAGGAAAGGTTTCAGGTGATTCTGTAACCAATGTTACAACAATGAATATTTTTATCTCAAATACTCACAATTAGATAAATGATTTTTAAATCGGAGCATTATTGGATGAGCCGGACCAGTTCTTCTTTCTGTAAGATAGTGATATGTTTACGATCCGCTATCAATAGTCCGTCTTCCTGCATGTGTGCCAGTTCGCGGGCGAGGGAAGGGCGGGAGACTCCGAAGTAATCACTCAACTCCTGTTGCGAACGGTCGAGGGTGATATGTGTCTGTTGTTGCTGTTTGTACAGGCGGAGCAGGTAGGAGGCAAGTTTCTGACGAATGGTCTTGAATGACATGAAGAAAAGTTTATCTGATAAAGTCCGTGCATAATTGGCGGAGAGATTCATATAGTTTTCCAAAAACTGCTCGTTCTTGCGGAACAAACTCAAAACACTTGGTTTAGGAAGCTCGATCACCTCTGTCGGTTCATTGGCAGTCACCTCCACCGGATAGCGGTTCTGCTCACCGAACAGGAACAGAGGGGCAATCGCTCTGGGAGCAGTTATATCTTCTACCTTGATAAGACGTCCCGAATAGTCAATCATTTCTCCACGCACACTTCCTTTGGTCAGGATGACAAGACGGTTGCACACATCTCCCTGTCGCGCCAGGATTTCTCCTTTCTTATAAGAACGTGTATGAAAACTGATCTCTTCCAGATCGGCAAGAAGTCTTTCCGGAGTGATTCCACGGAATAGCGGATTATTGACTAGTGTAGGTATCATATATCAATCGTTATTTGAATTTTAAAATAAACGTTGTCTCTTTCTCTCGTAGTAACGTAAGGCTTCCTCCCGAAAGGCGCATGATTTGGCGGGAGATACTAAGTCCGATTCCGCTACCGCCTTCTTTGGTCGTAAAGAAAGGAATGAAGATATGTTCTGCTATTTCCGCTGGGATTTCGGGGCCATTGTTCTTTATTTCAATCCATATTTCTTCCATGTCATTGCAGGACGCCTTCAATTCAATTCTCCCATCCGGCTGATTGCCGATTGCTTGAATTGCGTTCTTCAAAAGATTGATAACTACCTGTGAAATAAGATTCTCATCTGCATATACGATTAAGTCCGCAGGAGTAATCTCTGTGTGGAAACGGATATGCTCACATGGATGCTGATGACAGGCAAGTTCAACCATTCTTTCTATGAATGCTTTCACATAGAACAAGGAGGGTTCCGGTGTCGGTATACGTGTGAATTGCCGGTATGATTCTACAAAGGCAAGCAACCCTTTTCCGGTCGTACTGATTGTTTGCAATCCGTGATTTATTTCTTCGTCTTTATTCGCTGATATTGAAAGAAGCGTATCGCAAAGGGAAGTGATGGGAGTCACAGAGTTCATGATCTCATGTGTCAGTACCCGTGTCAGCCGGATCCATGAATCTATTTCTTTTTCATCCAGTTCGGTATTGATATCATTCAGGGCAAGGATGCGCAGATGCTCTTTGCGTACATTGATTTCCGACACACGGATGGATAAGTTAATCGTTCCCCGTTCATTGTGAAATATGACTTGTAGTTTGTCCCCCGGGCGACAGTTCTCTATTTTCTCCATAAGCTGCGCATCCACTTGACTTAACTGGCGGATATGTGTAAACACATTCAGCCCTAAAATACGGAGTGCTTCTTTGTTCTTCTGATAAACGGCTCCATTGTCATTGAGCACTACTAATCCTGTACTGACAAAGTCGAGAATCAGTTCGTAGTATTTCTCTTGCTGGGCTGTTTCAGCTTTCACGCTATATAAGATATGTCCCACGCGGTTGAGCGCCCGGTTTATTTCTTTGCTTTCGGGAGTACCGTTTTCTTCGGTAAAATGAAACGTATTATCATTATTCTCGAGCGCATCAATCATAAAAAGCACCTGTTTGGTGTGGAGACGATAAAGGCGGATTTGCCAAAGTACGCTAAGAACTAATAAACAAAGACTGACTCCTAACCAGCTGTATGATTGATGTATACCGAACCACACGGACGATATACAGAAAAGTACCGTCAGCAGGACTCTGAACCAATATTGAACACCTACTTGTTGAAGCTGCACTGTCATAATCCGAACTTTTTCATCTTGTTATAAAGAGTTTGCCTGGTTATTCCCAGTTGGGCGGCTACTGCCGATAAGTTTCCTGCACAAGTGTCGAGCGCTTTCCGTATCATCTGCATTTCCATCTCTTCCAGCGTAGAAATACTTTTCTCCTGACTCTCTGTCCGTGGAATGGATAATTGGAACAATTCGGCGGGAACGAGCGGACTGTCATTGATGATAACGGCCTTTTCAATCACGTGTTCCAGTTCACGGATATTACCATACCAAAGGTGTGCTTTCAATTTATCTTTAGCGTCGGGAGTGAACTTCATCAATGCCTTGTCATATTGCTTGCAAAAGCGTACCATGAACCTTTCGGCCAATGGAATAATATCTTCTTTCCGTTCCCGCAAAGGAGGAATCTCTACATGAATGGTATTGATGCGATAGAGCAAATCTTCCCGGAATTCACCTTTCACTACCATCTCTTGCAGATTCCGGTTGGTTGCGCATATCAGTCGGATATGAATGGGAATCGGCGTGTTGCTTCCCACTCGCACAATGCTTCGTCGTTGGAGGACGGTCAGTAGCTTTGCTTGCAGGTGATAAGGCAGGTTGCCTATTTCATCGAGAAACAGCGTACTATTATCGGCAGCCTCAAATTTGCCGGTCCGGTCGGTGTGTGCATCGGTGAAAGAACCTTTAACGTGTCCGAAAAGCTCACTTTCAAATAAAGACTCTGTGATAGTTCCCATATCCACTGCAATCATTTCTTTATATTTGCGGTTGGAAAGGACATGAATCTCTCGTGCCAGCATTTCTTTCCCTGTTCCGTTTTCGCCCGTTATCAGGATATTGGCGTCAGTGATGGCTACCTTTTCAATCAGTGCGCGGAGTTGTTGCATCACTTTGCTTTCTCCCCAGTACATAGGTGAGTGGGTGGTTTCTTCTTTGCCGTCCGTTTTCTTGTTGTTGTGCGTAGAAGCTGCTGCGGTTTGCAGGGTTTCCACCAGTTTTTGGTTATCCCAAGGCTTGACGATAAAGTCGGTTGCTCCTTCTTTAATCCCCCGGATAGCCAGTTCGATGTCGGCATAAGCCGTAAAAAGTACGACCGGAAGTTCCGGACGTACTTTCTTTATTTCATGCAACCAAAATAAACCCTCATTGCCGGTGTTGATGCCTGATGTGAAATTCATATCCAGCAGAATTACTTCCGGGGCTTCTTCCCTTATGACACTGGACAGGGTGACAGGAGAGGAGAGTGTGACAACCTTGGAAAAATAATTTTTCAAAAGGATTTGTAAGGCAGTCAATACTCCTTTATTATCGTCTACAATGATGATTGTTCCTGATTTACTCATTTTCGTTTAAGTTTGCAATGCGCAAACTTACGAAAAAGTAAGTTATAAATCATAATTCATAAATCATAAATTCTTTTATAACCACTGGAACTTCAATCCGAATGATAAACTAAGATAATCACGGGGACGGAGATAGCTATTGTTTACTGCACTGATAACATACAGGTCGCACGTACTTATTTCATAGAAAAAAGTCACCGACTTGGCTAAAAATCTACGTTGCGGATCAATATCGTATGTCAACCGTTGTCCCATGAAAACATGAAAACGTACTTTGCTGGAGAAACCATAGTAACCTTTTGGATAACGTTCCGGCTCATTCACCCAAAACTGGTCGCCAAACACGGTATTCACATAAAGCCCGCAGGTAAGAGGTTCCGTAGAGAAGCCCTTTCCGATATTAATGCTCCAGGGCATATAGTTCTGCTTGAGCGTCATGGTTACTTTGGCCTTCTTTGACGAATATTTCGGTATAAATCCGAGCAATATATCCGTTTCCCACTGATTATGTTTCCCGTAATCCCATCCCGTACCGAAAGAAAGCAATCCCATGTTTCCGGCATACTGTATTTTGGAGTGCGTCGGGATAATCCGTTCCCAGTGACTGCGGAAACGGTGAATCCGGTTATCGTAACGACTGTGTTTCACCTGCTTCGGTGTAACCGGCAATACAGAGTCCGCTCTGATGATCGTAAATATAGAATCTCCTGTGCGAAAAGTGATAATTGAATCATCTTTGATAATGAAACGGAGTGAATCATCCTTGTACGAGTTGATGATTGTATCTGCTTTACAAGTAGCTGAAATCAGACCGGGAAGTAACAGAAGTACGGATAATACTCCTGCGCGCAAGATATAGTTAGTATTTAACCAGTTCATATTCATATTTTTCCGGGGTTATTGTAAATACCAGATAAGTACGGTAATCCATACAATCACTGGTAACATAATGTATTCCATCATCAAAGATCACATCGTCCTGATAATGGTGGGTGTGAGCAGCTGTGCAAACTTGTATTCCCGGGTATTGTCTGATATAATGTTGAAATACTTTAGCCACATTATCATTGAATACATCTGTGTAGGGGCGTGCGTGCATACTAATGACTGTTTTTTTGAATTCGTCCTGTCTGTTCGTTAACTCTTGTTCCATAAAGGTGAAGTTCGGCACCGGTTCAGAGTAGTCATACTCCAATGCATTGGTGTTCAGACAGATAAATTTGACGTTGCCTGCAATAAAAGAGAAGTTAGTGGGACCGAATACTGCCTTGTATGTTTCTGCTCCCGTCCCCAAACAATCATGGTTGCCGATAAGGACTACATAAGGCACGTTAAGTCCGTTCATGATATCCCTTTGCCAGAGAAACTCTTTGGTTAGTCCGAAGTCACTCATATCGCCTCCGTGAATAACGAAGTCGATATCATTCCGTTTATTAATCTCTTTCACGAAATCTTCCGTTTCATCGTACCATCGTTGTGAGTCGCCCATAGTCACAAAGCGTATGGTCGTTTTACCCTGGCAGTTTGCTTCTATTCTTTCGATATTATGTGCGTTGACCTCTGTTTCGCCGCTGATACGGACGTCATATGGATGGTAATCTATCATGCCGCATCCGGAAAGTAAAAAGCACGATAAGAATACATATACATTCTTTCTCATCATAATTATTTTGTTTATAGTCTAGAAAACTAAATGCAAAGATAAAGTTTTCTATTTGGATGGACAATCGGCTAACAGGCAAATAGGACTCTTTGAACAATAAATGGGAGATATGGAACAGTATCGATTTGTCTAATAATCAGACAGGACCGTCTAATTATTAGACAATGCTTGGGAAACTAGGAAAAGATAAATGATTGAAAATGAATAGCCATTCTTGTTTGGCATACTTTCTGCATGACTAAAAACGTCAATAGTAAAACTGGAAATAAATCTATGTAGAACAACATCATAAATAAACAAGATGATACAGATTGAAAATATTAGTAAAGTATTCCGTACTACCGAAGTGGAGACGGTCGCATTAAATCATGTAAACCTTGAAGTAAAAGAAGGAGAATTTGTTGCTATCATGGGACCGTCTGGTTGTGGGAAATCCACCTTATTAAACATCCTCGGCCTATTAGATAACCCCACTGAAGGCTCTTATCTGTTGATGGGAGAAGAAGTAGCCGGTCTGAAAGAAAAGGAGCGTACCCGTGTCCGTAAAGGTAAACTGGGCTTTGTATTCCAGAGCTTTAATCTGATAGACGAATTGAACGTCTATGAGAATGTGGAACTTCCGCTCACTTATTTAGGTCTTAAATCTTCCGAACGTCGCCGAATGGTAGAAGACATTCTAAAAAGAATGAATATCAACCACCGTGCTAAACATTTTCCTCAACAGCTTTCCGGCGGACAGCAACAACGGGTGGCGATAGCCCGCGCGGTTGTAACCAATCCTCAACTCATCCTTGCCGATGAGCCTACGGGTAACCTTGACTCAAAGAACGGAGCGGAAGTGATGAATCTGTTGACGGAACTGAATAGAGAGGGGACAACCATTATCATGGTGACCCACTCACAGCACGATGCCAGTTTTGCACATCGTACCGTACATTTATTCGATGGAAGTATTGTAGCAAGTGTAAAGGCATAAACAGAGAACCAACCATGAGACAAATCTATTATACTATACGTACCTTATTGCGTGAATGCGGATCGAATATCATACGAATCATTTCCCTTTCTTTAGGGCTTACTATCGGTATTCTGCTTTTTTCGCAGATAGCCTTCGAACTAAGCTATGAGAAATGCTATCCGGAGGCGGAACGCCTGGCACTCGTACGTTGTCAGATGACTAATCTTAGTACAGGCGAAACCGCAGGTGATGATGGAGAGATCGGTTATGACTATACTGTTTTCGATGTGGTGGCACCTACTTTGGCAGAAGAAATGCCGAAGGAAATAGAAGTAGCCAGTAGTGTCCTTTCGATGGGAAGTGCCAATATTTATTATGAAGATAAACTGTTGCCCGATGCAGATTACATCTTTGCGGATACTTGTTTCTTTCAGACTTTCGGCATACCGGTGTTGGAAGGCAATCCCAAAGATATGATTATGCCCGGAAGCGTTTTTGTTTCGGAGCATTTTGCCCGTGAGACGTTTGGAGATGAAAGCCCTGTTGGTAAAGTGCTTTCTGTTGAAAAACAAAACACACTGACCATACGTGGGATCTACAAAGATGTACCGGAAAACACGATGCTCACCCATGATTTCGTGATATCTGTTCATCAGAATGGAGGGTATCATGCAGGAGCCGGCTGGAGAGGAAATGATGTCTTTTATGCTTTCCTTCGTTTGCGCCATGCTTCGGACATTGACAAAGTGAATGCTGACATTCAGCGGGTGATCGGTAAATATACCGCATTAGAGTTTGATGGCTGGAAAATTGAATTTAGCGCCATTCCATTGGTGAAACGTCATCTGGCTTCTCCCGATGTACAAAAGCGTTTGGTCATTTACGGATTTTTGGGCTTTGCTATCTTCTTTGTGGCTATCATGAACTATATGCTGATATCCATTGCTACTTTAAGCCGTCGTGCAAAAGGAGTGGGAGTGCATAAGTGCAATGGAGCCAGTTCCACTCATATTTTCAGAATGTTTATGGCAGAGACGGGAATCCTTGTCATTCTTTCCGTATTGCTTAGTTTCTTACTGATAATCAATGCGCGTGGTCTGATTGAAGATTTACTTTCCGTCCGTCTTTCCTCACTTTTCACTTGGGAAACGTTGTGGGTACCGTTGCTCACTATCCTTGTTCTCTTCATACTGGCAGGTGGCATACCGGGACGATTATTCTCCCGTATCCCTGTCACGCAAGTATTCCGCCGGTATACAGATGGGAAGAAAGGGTGGAAGCGTTCGTTGTTGTTTGTGCAGTTTACAGGAGTTTCTTTCGTCTTGGGATTGTTGCTGGTCACTCTGTTGCAGTACAGTCATCTGATGAGCCGTGATATGGGTATCGTCGTGCCCGGATTAGCTCAAGCGCAGACATGGTTGCCTAAAGAATCGGTGGAGCATATTAAAGACGATTTGAACCGCCAGCCGATGGTAGAAGGAGTGACCGTTGCCGTGAATGGGGTGTTGGGCGAGTACTGGACACGCGGACTGATGGGAAATGACGGTAAGCGGATTGCTACCCTTAATTTCAACTCTTGTCATTACAACTATCCTGAAGTAATGGGTATTAAGATTATAGAAGGTACTACGCTGAAAAAGCAGAACGACTTATTGGTAAACGAAGAACTGGTGCGTCTGATGAAATGGACCGACGGAGCAGTAGGTAAAACAGTGAATGACATTCAAGGAACGATTGTAGGCGTATTCCGTGACATTCGCAATAACAGCTTTTATGGGTCGCAATCTCCTATTGTCCTAATTGGAGATGAAAATGCCAACCACGCCTTTGATGTCCGCTTGAAAGAACCATATAACGAGAATCTGAAACGTCTGAACGAGTTTGTAGAAAACACCTATCCGAATATATCCTTGCGTTTTATCCTAGTAGATCAAATGGTGAAAAATATCTATAAAGACGTATACCGCTTCCGCAATTCCGTCTGGATCACTTCCGCCTTTATCCTGCTGATCGTTATCATGGGATTGATTGGCTATGTGAACGATGAAACCCAGCGCCGGAGCAAAGAGATAGCTATCCGGAAAGTGAATGGAGCCGAAGCATCTCATATCCTCGGATTACTGACACGTGACATTTTATACGTTTCAGTGATTTCTATCCTAGTAGGCACTACCGTTTCTTATTTTGCAGGACAGGCATGGCTCGACCAATTTGCCGAGCAGATTGATTTGAATCCATTGCTTTTTGCTGCTACGGCCTTGTTCGTCCAATTACTGATTGTAATCTGTGTTGTTCTGAAAGCATGGCATATCGCGAACGAGAATCCGGTCAATAGCATTAAAGCAGAATAAGCCGAATAGAATAAATGGCAGAATAGGGCAGACACCGCCTTATTCTGCTACTACCGGATGCTGTTTGGAAACCTTCTTGATGTAAATCATCAGACTGACAACGGCTGTAATAAACGCCAGCGCATCCGATACCGGCATACTGATCCAAATTCCTTCCAATCCCCACCAGTTAGGGAACAGTAATAAGCAAGGCAAAAGATAAAGCAACTGCCGCGTCAGCGAAAGGAAAATACTGATTTTAGCCTTGCCGATACTTTGGAAGAAGTTACCGATTACAATCTGTGCCCCTACAAACGGGAACATCAACACAGTCAGCCGGATACCGCCTACCGCCAAATCAATCAACTCATCGCTATCGGTGAAGAGAGCCGATACGGCATGAGGGAAAAACTCACAAATCACGAACCCGCTGCTCGTAATCACTACCCCGGAGATAATCCCCAGTCGCAACGTTTGTTTCACCCGGTCTATCTTTTGTGCGCCGAAGTTGTAGCCCACGATTGGCTGCATCCCCATAGTCAGCCCCAACACAATCATTACATAAAGCGTCAGCAACCGATTGATGATACCATACGCGCCGATAGCCATATCGCCCCCATAATTTTGCAAACTGTTATTGATGATAATCACGATGGCACACGCACACACATTCATCAGGAATGGAGACATACCGATGGCGAAGATACTTTCTACAATCCTCGGTTTCATTTTCCAGATATTCCCTTCAAAATGCACCGTACTGTCTTTCTTGGTGAAGTGGCTCACCACCCACACCATACCAATCAACTGCGAGATAACCGTTGCCGTAGCCGCACCCCTCATTCCCCATTCGAAGTGGAAGATAAAGATAGGAGCGAGGATGATGTTAGCCACCACCGTTACCATTGAAGTAAGCATAGCCTTTTTGGGGTATCCGGTAGCGCGCATCACGTTGTTCAGCCCGATCATTGTGTAAGTGATGGGAGTTCCCAGCAAAATCACCTGCATAAAGCTGCGTGCATACGGAAGGGTGTCGGCGCTGGCTCCGAAAAAAGTCAGTATATCATCCAGGAAGATAAAAGATAGAATACCGAAGAAAAGAGAATTTGTGATACAAAGCATCAGCGTATGTGACAAAATTTCCGTAGCTCCTTTCATATCCTTCTGTCCCAGACGGATAGAGGCGAGGGTAGACCCACCAGCCGAAACCAGTGTACAGAAAGCGACAACAAGATTCATCAGCGGGAAGCTGATAGCCAGTCCGGCAATAGCCATCGGTCCTACGCCATGTCCGATGAAGATACTATCAATGATGTTATAGATAGAAGTAATCGTCATTCCGATAATCGCAGGAATGGAATATTGTAACAGCAATTTGCCGATACGTTCTTTGCCTAAAATGTGCGGGTCGTTCTTGCTCATGCGCCAGTAGATTTTGTTGGATAAAAACGTATGTTACGTTTTTTTTAGCTTTGCAAAGGTACGAATTATTTGCCTGATTCGATGATTATTCGGAACTTTGCGGCGATAGATACACAAGGTTTAACGTTTTAGTTTAATATGAATACAACGAAAACAATTGCAGCACTTTTCGACTTTGACGGTGTCATCATGGATACAGAAACGCAGTACACTGTTTTTTGGGACGAGCAAGGACGGAAATATCTGAATGAAGAAGATTTCGGACGCCGTATCAAGGGACAGACGCTATTACAAATCTATGAAAAGCATTTCGCGGACAAACCCGAAGCGCAGCTCGAAATAAGCGCTGAACTCAATGTTTACGAGAAAAAGATGTCCTACGAATACATCCCCGGAGTAGAAGCCTTCATAGCTGATCTTCGTCGGAACGGTGCAAAGATAGCCGTAGTCACCAGCTCCAACGAAGAGAAGATGGCCAACGTCTACAATGCCCATCCCGAATTTAAAGGAATGGTAGACCGCATCCTGACAGGAGAAATGTTTGCCCGTTCAAAACCCGCTCCCGACTGTTTCCTGCTGGGAATGGAAATCTTTGAAGCCACCCCCGAAAACTCCTACGTCTTTGAGGATTCTTTCCACGGCCTGCAAGCCGGCATGACTTCCGGGGCAACCGTGATCGGACTTGCCACCACCAACTCACGCGAAGCCATCACCGGAAAAGCCCATTATATAATAGACGACTTCACCGGCATGACATACGAAAAAATGATATCTCTCCATAAATAACGGCATTATTTTTAAATAGTTACCTCACTTATATTATATTAATAAATGAAATAAGAAAAATAACCGAGATAAATAAAAATAGTGAGACCCACCCATCCTTTCAAATGCCTTCCAACTATCCAAGCGAAGCATTTGAAAGGATTTTTTGCTTTTCTTTCCCAGTTATGAATTAAATGTTATAACTTTGCCGCAATTTTTGAAAGCGTCCAAATGCGCAGACATCAATGACATAAATCATAATTCATAAATCATAAATTAAAAAGACATGGCTGGTTATATATCAGATGACACAAGAAAGGTGACTACTCATCGCTTGGTTGAAATGAAACAGAGAGGCGAAAAAATATCTATGCTGACTGCGTATGATTACACAATGGCACAGATTGTAGACGGTGCGGGAATGGACGTAATCCTGGTAGGCGACTCCGCTTCTAACGTAATGGCAGGTAACGTGACTACATTACCTATCACGCTCGACCAAATGATTTATCATGCCAAATCCGTAGTACGTGGTGTAAAGCGTGCGATGGTGGTAGTTGATATGCCTTTCGGATCTTACCAGGGCAATGAGATGGAGGGACTTGCTTCCGCTATCCGCATCATGAAAGAAAGTCACGCTGACGCATTGAAGCTCGAAGGCGGTGAAGAAATCATCGACACGGTGAAACGTATCGTATGCGCCGGTATTCCTGTGATGGGACATTTGGGACTCATGCCTCAATCCATTAACAAATACGGAACCTATACCGTACGTGCCAAAGACGAAGCCGAAGCCGACAAACTGATTCGCGACGCCCATTTATTGGAAGAAGCAGGCTGTTTTGCCATTGTACTCGAAAAAATCCCCGCTACCCTTGCAGAGCGTGTAGCTTCCGAGCTCACTATTCCTATCATTGGAATCGGTGCCGGCGGTCACGTAGACGGTCAGGTATTGGTTATTCAGGACATGCTTGGCATGAACAACGGATTCCGTCCGCGTTTCTTACGTCGTTATGCTGACTTGTACACGGTGATGACCGACGCCATCAGCCGTTACGTTTCCGACGTGAAGAATTGCTACTTCCCCAACGAGAAGGAACAATATTAAGATAGTATATGGCAGTTAAATTGTGGACAGTTCATTTTATGCGGATATGTGTAGCTAATTTGCTGTTGTTTATATCCTTGTATGTGTTATTTCCGGTACTTTCCGTAGAGATGGCCGACCGTCTCGGAGTGCCGGCCGCACAGACAGGAGTAATCTTTCTTTTTTTCACCTTGGGGATGTTCCTCATCGGTCCTTTCCATGCCTACCTGGTAGATGCCTACAAACGTAAATACGTATGTATGTTTGCCGCTGCCCTGATGGTAGTGGCGACGATTGGGTACGCCTTTGTGACGAACTTCACAGAACTAATCCTGTTGAGTACCGTGCAAGGACTGGCCTTTGGCATAGGCACTACTGCCGGTATTACCTTGGCTATCGACATCACCAACTCCACACTGCGGAGCGCGGGAAATGTCAGCTTCTCGTGGACGGCACGTCTGGGAATGCTTTTGGGGATTATCCTCGGAGTGTGGCTCTATCAAAGCCACTCATTCCAAAACCTGCTCACTGTATCTGTCATAACCGGAGCTGTAGGAATTCTCATGCTATCGGGGGTATATGTACCTTTCCGTGCGCCGATTGTCACTAAACTCTATTCCTTCGACCGCTTCTTATTGCTTCGTGGATGGGTTCCCGCTATCAACCTGATTCTGATAACATTTGTTCCGGGCTTACTGATTCCAATGGTACACCCTTTCCTAAACGATTTCGTACTCGGAAACGTGGGAATCCCCGTACCGTTCTTTGTCGGCACAACCCTCGGATACATTATCTCCCTGTTCATCGCGCGCCTGTTCTTTTTTAAAGAGAAGACACTGCGCTTGGTCATTATAGGAATCGGGTTGGAAATGGTAGCCATGTCCTTATTGAACACAGACCTTTCAATAGGCATCTCTTCCGTACTCTTGGGATTGGGTTTAGGTTTAACCATGCCGGAATTCCTGATGATATTTGTGAAACTATCCCATCATTGCCAACGCGGAACAGCCAACACTACCCATTTGCTGGCAAGCGAAGTTGGTATCTCCCTGGGTATTGCTACTGCGTGCTACATGGAATTGGATACAGACAAGATGCTCCATACCGGACAGATGGTAGCTTCTATCGCTTTGCTGTTCTTCGTATTGGTCACTTATCCTTATTATATAAAGAAGAAGGTAAGATAAAATAGACAGAAGAACAAAAGAACATATTTCAGGAGTGATGATTATTTTTTGATTTTCATCATACGTATCCAAAAATATGTTCTTTTGTTCTTCTGTCTTAACTTTAATTCCTGCTCACCTGTTTTACTCCCTTCACCGTCCGTAATTTTTTGATAAGAGCCTCCAAACGCCCCGTATCACCCACCATTACTGTCAGTGTGCCAGAGAACAACCCATCGTTCGAATCAATACCGATAGAACGTAGCGTGATACCATTCTCTTTCGAGATGATCGAAGTAATATTTGTCACGATACCAATATCATCATGTCCTACAACGCGCAGCGTGATCGGATATTGCGTACCTTCCGACTTGCCCGCCCAGCGAGCCTTCACAATCCGGTAGCCGAAGCGTTCGCGCATCTGGTTCGCGTTCGGACAATCCGACCGGTGTATCTTGATACCGCCGCTCACCGTTACGAACCCGAACACATCATCGCCATAAATCGGGTTACAACATTTAGCCAGTTTAAATTCCAGTCCTTTCAGATTCTGGTCAATCACCAGTACATCCTCTTTAGATGTCGTTTCCTCCTGCGCGGTCTGCAAATTATACCCTTCGGCACTCCGATAAACAATTTCATCGTGCGTATCGCTGTCCCGTTTTTGCTGCTCAATGTATTTATCCAGAATCTCGTTCACATCCAGTCCGCCATCGGCAATCCGTTGATAAAACTCCGTCACGTTCTTGAATCCCAAACGCTTGATGAGGCGCATCATGGTCGCTTCATCATACTCCAGTTTGCGGTTCTTGAATTTTCGTTCCAGCGTCTCTTTGGCAAACGCATGTTGGCGTGCCACCATTTCTTTGAGCGCCTGGCGTATCTTGGTGCGTGCTTTGGAAGTCGTCACGATGTTCAGCCAGTCCTGTTTCGGAGTCTGGGTGTTTGAAGTCATGATCTCCACCTGGTCGCCGCTGTTCAACTTCTGCTTCAACTGCACATTCTTGCCGTTCACTTTCGCGCCGATACACTTGCATCCCAACTTACTATGTATATGGAAAGCAAAATCGAGCACCGTAGCCCCTTTAGCCAGCTTGAACAAATCCCCCTTGGGCGTAAAGACAAACACTTCATCCTCGTAGAGATCCATCTTAAACTGATCCATCACCTTCATCGAGTCGTTGTCCGCGTTCTCCAATGCCTCCCGCACGGAAGTCAGCCACTCGTCCAAGCCCGTTTCTCCTTTGATACCTTTATATCTCCAGTGCGCAGCCAGTCCGCGTTCCGCGATCTCATCCATCCGTCGGGTACGTATCTGCACTTCCACCCATTTCCCTTCCGGGCCCATCACGGTGATGTGCAACGACTCGTAACCATTACTCTTCGGTATTGAAAGCCAGTCGCGCAGACGCTTCGGGTTCGGCTGGTACATATCCGTCACAATCGAATACACCTGCCAGCACTCCTGTTTCTCCTTCGCCGGGTCCGGTTCCGAATCCAGGATGATACGGATGGCGAACAAGTCATAAATCCCCTCAAAAGGAGTCTTTTGCTTCTGAATCTTGTTCCATATCGAATGAATCGACTTCGTGCGTCCCTTGATGTCGAACTTCAGTCCCGCTTCCGCCACCTTCTTTTGGATCGGTTCGATAAAAGCGGCGATATACTTGTCGCGGGAAGCCTTCGTTTCATTCAGCTTATCCTTGATGAAATAATATGTCTCTTTCTGCGTATATTTGAGAGACAAATCCTCCAGTTCCGATTTCAGCTTATACAATCCCAGCTTGTGAGCCAGCGGAGCATACAGGTATGCTGCTTCGTTTGCCACCTTGATCCGGTCCTCCTCGTTGCCTGTATCCTTTATTTTGCGCATCACGTTCACGCGGTCGGCAATCATAATCAGGATTACGCGCATATCCTCCGCAAACGACAGCAGCAGATTACGGAAATTCTCCGACTCGATGGCAGGGCTTTTGGCATACAGCTCGTTCGTCTTCACCAATCCCTTGATGATGCTTGCCACGTCTTCACCATATTCGGCGTTCACCTCGTCGATAGATAATACATGACCTTTCACGATTTCGTGCAACATGATCCCGATCAGGCACGAACCTTTCATACCGATTTCCTCGGCAACGATCACTGCTGTTTGTAAATCTCTGATGACGGGATTCATCCCGAAGTTATTGCGTTGCAGACCGTTACATTGGGCCGCCTTGATAAGATGTTTCTTTAACTTTTGGCAATCTCTCCAGAAAATACTGTCTCCGGCAGACTGCAATAAATGTCGATAGAGTGAAAAAAGCTCCTTTTTTTCCTCCAATGTAAAAAAGTCGTCCATATTCAATCTTGTTAATTCGATGTAAAAGTAGTTTTTTTTCCGGTTATTCGGCAAGAAGTAAATAACATTTTGTATTTTTGGGCATCAATTAATAAAATTAGATATTATGATAACGACACAGGACAAAGAGTTGCTTGCCAAGAAAGGCATCACGGAAGAGCAAATTGCAGAACAATTAGCATGCTTCCAGACGGGATTTCCCTTTTTAAAACTGGATGCGGCAGCTTCCATCGAAAAGGGCATATTAGCTCCCGACGCAGAAGAACAGAAGGCTTATCTGGCCGCCTGGGATGCATATACAAACACAGATAAGACTGTTGTGAAGTTCGTGCCTGCCTCCGGTGCTGCAAGTCGTATGTTTAAGAATCTATTCGAGTTTCTGTCCGCCGATTATGACCAGCCGACTACCAAGTTCGAACAGGCTTTCTTTGACGGAATCAAGAATTTTGCTTTCTATGACGATCTGAATGTGGCCTGCCAGCGTATCTCCGGAAAAGACATTCCCGGACTGATGGAAGAAGGCAACTATAAAGCAGTGGTGTCCGCCCTGCTGGAGACTGCAGGACTGAACTATGGCGCACTACCGAAAGGTCTGCTCAAATTCCATAAATATCCTGAAGGCTCCCGTACTCCGATGGAGGAACATCTTGCCGAAGGCGCTCTGTATGCAGCCGGCAAGAGCGGCAAAGTGAACGTACACTTCACCGTGTCTACCGAACACCGCGAACTTTTCAAGAAGCTCGTGACGGAAAAAGTGGACGACTTCGCCAAACGTTACGGCGTAGACTATTACATCACCTTCTCCGAGCAGAAGCCAAGTACCGACACCATTGCTGCCGATATGGACAACCAACCGTTCCGCGACAACGGCAAACTGCTGTTCCGTCCCGGTGGTCATGGCGCGCTGATTGAGAACCTGAACGACTTGGACGCAGACATCATCTTCATCAAGAACATCGACAACGTAGTGCCCGACCGTTTGAAAGCCGACACCGTTACGTATAAGAAACTGATTGCCGGAGTGCTCGTGACCCTGCAAAAACATGTATTCGAATACCTCACGCTGCTCGACAGCGGCAAGTATACGCACGACCAGATGATGGAAATGCTTCAATTCCTGCAAAAGAAACTCTTCTGCAAGAATCCGGAAACAAAAGATCTCGAAGACTCCGTACTGGCCATTTACCTCAAAAACAAGTTCAACCGTCCGATGCGTGTCTGCGGAATGGTGAAGAACGTAGGCGAACCCGGCGGCGGTCCGTTCCTTGCTTACAATAGCGACGGAACCATCTCCCTGCAAATCCTCGAAAGCTCGCAGATCGACATGGACGATCCGGAGAAGAAAGAAATGTTCGAGAAGGGTACGCACTTCAATCCGGTAGACCTCGTATGCGCTGTGCGTGATTATAAAGGACATAAATTCGACCTGGTGAAATATGTAGATAAAGCCACCGGCTTCATCTCCTACAAATCGAAGAACGGTAAAGACCTGAAAGCCCTCGAACTTCCCGGTTTGTGGAATGGTGCGATGAGCGACTGGAATACCGTCTTTGTAGAAGTTCCTCTTTCTACCTTTAACCCGGTGAAGACAGTGAATGACTTGTTGCGTGAGCAACATCAGTAATTGTATATCTATGTTCACCACAGATTACACGGATTAACACAGATTCTTAATTACCGATAATGGTTGAGATATAAAAAGAAAAAAGGATGCATCCGAATTCAATCTGTGTTAATCTGTGTAATCTGTGGTGAAACTTAAAAAAGAGTGTTTAGAATGAATCAGATAGAGAAGATCATCGATATTGCTACTTGGAACAGAAGAGAACATTACGAACATTTCAGTGCTTTTGACGATCCTTTTTTTGGAGTGACGGTCAACGTAGATTGTACGCGCGCGTATCAGGAAGCCAAAGACAAAGGCGTTTCCTTTTCCCTGCTCGTCCTTCACCGCATCGTGACTGCCGCGGCTGCCGTGGAAGAGTTCCGCTACCGCATCGAAGGCAATCGAGTGGTGTGTTATGACAGTCTTCTGCCCGAAGCCACTGTGGGGCGTGCCGACCACACCTTTTCTTTTGCCGCTTTTGAATACGATCCGGACGAACTCGTCTTTATTCGTCGGGCAAAAGCCGAGATGGAACGCCTGCAAGCCACTACGGGACTCAACAAAGGAGGTACGTTTCATCCCAACGCCATTCATTATTCGGCTGTGCCGTGGCTCTCTTTCACCGATATGAAGCATCCCACCAATATGCGTTCGGGCGACAGCGTTCCCAAAATCTCCACCGGTAAATACTTCCGCGAAGGAGAAAGGCTGATGATGCCCGTTTCCGTCACTTGCCATCATGGATTGATGGATGGCTATCATGTAGCGCAGTTTATCGAGAAGCTCCATTTATAAACTTCGTTCTGAAAAAGACTAACCAGACTATGATATGAGAGTAAAGATACCCAGACGGGAAATCATCCTATTCTGTTCCGCCTTGCTTTTCCCCGTTGCTTCGCTGTGCGCGCAAGAAGTGGGGCAGGAGGTGAAAGAGGTCAGGCAAGACGTGGAGCAACTCCAGCAGGACGTCCGCGAACTTCGTGAAGAAGTGCGTCGATTGCAGGAAGAACTTCATGGATTCCGGCGCAACAGTTTCCCGCAATGTGGCATGGACACGGTAGCTCCTTACGTTCCCCATCGGTTCATTCACCGGTTGGGGATAGAAGCTCGGCCGCAATACGTGTTCCCCACCAATCCTTTCCTGCAAGGAGAGAACGAACGGTGGAAGCCCATCCAAAGTTCCTTTGCCGCTCATTTGAAATATTCCTTCAAGTTTCGTCCCAATACCTGTGCCGACCGTATCTACGGCGGAGCCTACCAAGGCTTCGGCTTGGCCGTCACCACCTTTGGCGACCGTAAGCAACTCGGTGATCCGGTGACGTTCTATGTCTTTCAGGGCGCACGTATCGCCCGTTTCAATCCCCGTCTTTCGCTCAATTACGAGTGGAATTTCGGCCTTTCTGCCGGATGGAAACCATACGATAACGATTACAACTCCTACAACGGAGCGGTAGGTTCACGGGTGAATGCGTATCTCAATGCAGGTATCTACCTCAATTGGTCGCTTTCCCGTTATTTCGATTTTATCATCGGCGGAGATTTTACGCATTTCTCCAACGGCAACACCAAATTCCCCAACGCAGGAGTGAACACCACCGGAGCGAAAATCGGTCTGGTGTACAACTTCAACCGTGAAGAATCCGACCTGACCAAGTCTTTGGTCAAGCCGTATATTCCCCGTTTTCCCCGTCATATCAGTTACGACCTTGTGTTGTTCGGCTCGTGGAGACGGAAAGGCGTGTACGTAGAAAGCGGGAAGCAGATAGCTTCGCCGGGCAGTTACCCCGTGGCGGGATTCAACTTTGCCCCGATGTACAACCTCAACTATAAGCTGCGATTCGGCGTCTCGCTGGACGGTGTTTATGACGGTAGTGCCAATGTGTACACCGAAGACCGGATTGTGGAGTACGATTACGATGGAGGCAGCGGCACTTCCGAACGCAGGTTTCTTGTGCCGGGCATTCAGCATCAGCTTGCTCTCGGACTTTCGGGACGGGCGGAGTATGTAATGCCGTTTTTCACCATCAATGTCGGTTTGGGAACGAATGTGCTGGGGCGTGGCGATTTGCGGGGGCTGTATCAGGTCTTTGCGTTGAAGATAGACGTGACACGTAGCTCTTTCCTTCACATCGGTTACAATCTCCAAAACTTTCAGACACCTAATTATCTGATGCTCGGCTTGGGATTCCGTTTCAATAATAAGTATCCTAAGGTGCGTCATTAGAAATGTCCGTCCGGTGGTCTGTCGAATCAAGTAAGGAATCTCAAAATGGAAAACATTATTCAAAAAATAAGAGAAATCTATCCGGTATCCGATGAAGCGCTTCAGGCGCTTCAGGCGAATATGGAACTGCGATATTATCCTAAAGATACCTATATCGTCCAGTCGGGGGTAACAGACCGCCTGGTTTATTTCATTGAAGAGGGCATTGCCCGTTCCGTATTCCATCACAACGGACAGGATACTACTACGTGGTTCACGCTAGAAGGCGACATTACGTTCGGCATGGATTCGCTCTACTATCAGCAACCGTCGGTGGAGAGCATTGAAACGCTTTCCGATTGCAAAATCTACGTCATCCATATCGACAAGCTGAATATGCTCTACGAAACCTATATCGACATAGCCAACTGGGGGCGTATCCTGCATCAGAATGTCAATAAAGAACTTAGCCACATGTTTGTGGAACGGCTCCAGCTTTCGCCTAAAGAACGGTATGAGCAGTTCAACCGTCGCTATCCCGGACTGATAAACCGGGTGAAGCTGAAGTATGTGGCTGCCTTTTTGGGCATTTCCATCTACACGCTTAGTCGGGTACGTGCTAAAAAATAGTTTTCGGTAGGGCTTTTTTGCTTTTAAGCAAAAGAACTTCGTTTCGCAAACCGTATCTTTGCCATCTGAAAATACTAACTAACTAATAGAAAAACAGATGTCGAACATTTCTTCTTCAGCCTTTGCAGATACCAAAGCACATTATGATCTTCTTGACGGACTTCGCGGTGTAGCGGCTCTTATGGTGATATGGTATCATGTATTCGAGGGATATGCTTTTGCCGGTGGTGGCAATATCGAGACTCTCAACCACGGTTATCTTGCCGTGGATTTCTTCTTTATCCTTTCGGGTTTCGTGATCGGTTACGCTTATGACGACCGTTGGGGCAAGAGTCTCACCATGAAAGATTTCTTTAAACGCCGTTTGATACGTCTTCATCCGATGGTCGTTATGGGTGCCGTATTGGGTGCTATCACATTCTGTATTCAGGGTTGTGTGCAATGGGATGGAACGCATGTAGCCATCTCCATGATTATGTTGTCTCTTCTTTGCACGATATTCTTCATTCCTGCCATGCCGGGGGTGGGATATGAAGTTCGTGGCAACGGTGAGATGTTTCCGTTGAACGGCCCTTGCTGGTCGTTATTTTTCGAGTATATCGGTAATATCCTGTATGCGTTGTTCATCCGTCGCTTGTCCAACAAGGCGCTGACGGTATTTGTGGTGTTGCTGGGGGTAGCATTGGCAGCGTTTGCCGTCTTCAATGTCTCCACTTATGGAAACATAGGAGTGGGCTGGACGCTGGACGGGGTTAACTTCCTGGGCGGCTCCCTACGTATGCTTTTCCCTTTTTCGCTGGGTATGCTGATGTCGCGTAACTTCAAGCCTATGAAGGTGAGAGGTGCTTTCTGGATCTGTACCGTTGCATTGATTGCCCTGTTCGCTGTTCCTTATCTCGAAGGAATGGAGCCGCTTTGCATGAATGGTGTTTATGAAGCGTTTTGTGTGATTGTGGCTTTCCCTATCATTCTTTGGATAGGAGCGTCGGGCACCACTACGGACGTGCAATCGACAAAGATATGCAAATTTCTGGGGGATATATCCTATCCGGTTTATGTGATCCATTATCCGTTGATGTATCTGTTCTATGCATGGCTGATTGAGAATAAGCTCTATACGTTGGGCGAGACTTGGCACGTAGCCGTGTGCGTCTTTGTCTTGAGTATCGTGCTTGCTTATCTGTGCCTGAAACTGTATGACGAACCGATACGTAAATATTTGGCAAAACGTTTCTTGAGTAAGAAACGATAGTTTCATTGTTATGTATCTGAAAAACATTTCATAAAGCTAAAAAAGAACTCCAACCAAGTGGCGGATAAAGTCGCATTGGTTGGAGTTTTTTATCAATAGAATAAGTTTTCTCTTCGTCAGTAAGTGAGACTGATTCTATGTCTTTGCATTTTAGATGTGAAACGATATAGATTAATAGAGTTGCTTGCTCATTTTATAATTGGTGAGACACATTTGATTAGCTTTCCGTTTTTGTTCTTCATCAACCTGAAAACCTTGTTTCTCGAAAAACGGTTTTGCCGTGATGCTAACCTCCGATGTTAATCTTTTCGCACCTCTTTCTCGTGCGTATGCTTCGAGATATTTATACAAAGATGTCGCAATGCCTTGATGCTGAAAGTCCTTATGGACAAACAGCGTGTGCATATATCCGTCGTCGTTGACAGAGCCGAAGCCTACAATCACACCTTCTTCATTTTCTGCAACCACGTAATGTTGCTCTTCGAAAAGCTCACCCCAATGTGATGTATCGTCTCCGCACGAAGCCCAGTCTGCTACTTCTTCGGCTGTATAATCTTTTCGGTTCACAGTCAGGACTGTATGCTGATATAGCTCTTGTAGTGCTGGAATGTCAGACAGGTTTACTTGGCGGATTCTATTCATCTTATCTCTAAATTTCTTTTTTAGTAAACTTCTACTTTCTCTGCAATTCTCTTAGCCTTGTCGCGCAACGCATCCAAATCAGCATCGAGCGGAGCGTAGCAAAGCACCACACCCATACGACGGTTGACGCGTGTAAACGGTTTGCCGAATATACGTAGATAGGTATCTTCTTCTTTGGTCACTTCTTCCAGTCCACGATATTGAGGGCGCTCCTGGCTGGCAATCGGAGAGAGGATGACGGCACTTGCGCCTATTCGTTCTTGCTTGATGCCCGGAATAGGCAGACCGAGCACGGCACGCAGGTGCAATTCAAATTCATTCAGATTTTGTGTTCCTGCCAAAGTTACCATGCCGGTATCGTGCGGACGTGGAGAAAGTTCGGAGAAATAGACTCCGTTTTCATGGCTTAGGAAGAACTCAACTCCCCAAAGTCCTGCGCCTGTCAACGCGCGGGTTACTTTTTCTGCCATCTCTTCCGCTTCTTTCAAATGAGCAGGATCGATGTGTGCAGGCTGGAAACTTTCGCGATAGTCGCCACCTTTCTGCACGTGTCCGATAGGAGGGCAGAACAGGGTGGGGCCGTTCTTTTGAGTAACGGTGAGCAGGGTGATTTCGCTGTCGAATTTGATAAATTCTTCAATGATAACCTCGCGGATATCGCCACGGCTTCCGCTGCATCCGTATTCCCAGGCGTGTTCAAGTTCGTCGGCACTCTTCACCAGCGACTGTCCTTTACCGGAGGATGACATCAACGGTTTAACGACACAAGGGAAACCGACTTTAGCGGCAGCTTCTTTCAGTTCGTCCAATGTTTTGGCGTAGAAGTATTTGGCTGTTTTCAGTCCGAGCTCTTTGGCGGCAAGGTCGCGGATAGCTTTACGATTCATCGTGAAGTTCACGGCACGGGCGCTGGGCACTACCTGTATGCCTTCTTTTTCGAAGTCATACAAACGTTCTGTGCGGATCGCTTCAATCTCCGGAACGATAATGTCCGGCTGGTGTTTCTTTACGACACGCTCCAGTTCTTCACCGTTCAGCATATCGAATACTTCAAATTCATCAGCCACTTGCATAGCAGGTGCTCCCGCGTATGAGTCGCAGGCAATGATGTGTTGACCTTTACGTTGAGCTGAAATTACAAATTCTTTTCCTAGTTCTCCGGAACCGAGTAACAGTATTTTCTTCATCATTTTGAGTGTTTTATATTAGTGGTGCAAAATTACAGCAAAAAAACGAGATTATAATTGTATATGCGTTGATTATATTTAAAGATTGGTGTGAATTTTAGTGTGTAAACGTGGAATATAGAGAAATGGATAGTGAGAAAATAGGAAATATGGCTTTAAACTTTCTTAAGGAAAGCGTGGAAAAACAATGTTCGTTGTGCTCGAACACAAAACTAGTTGTTTGTGCTACTATTTTGTGTCATGGCTAAATCCTTGATTTTAAACAATGAGAAAGGAAACTGGATACGGAAATTTAGTTTATTGATAGTTAAAATCTATTTTGCTATTGATTTGTAGTCGAAATTCGTCTAAATTGGTCAATCTGTAGTTGTTATTAGTCTAATAAGTGTTAGCGAACGACAAATAATGAAAAAGGAGTAACAACGATACGGAATTGTTTCTACATTTGTGCAGTTGTTTCTTTAACTATTTCTAGTGGTAGAAGTTTCTAGGATATAGAAAATAGTTGAACAAAAAATTAATTCAACTGTTTATTATAATATTGAAATTAGGTAAAACGCGAAAATGTTTATTCCTTATCATATTATAAGGTCAAAAAGGAGAGAAAAGAATAATATAAATAAAAGAGATTGCTTATGTCACAGATTATCGGACATATCTCGCAGGTGATCGGCCCTGTGGTCGATGTGTACTTTGAAGGTACGGATGCGGAACTGGTGCTGCCAAGCATCCACGACGCACTGGAGATAAAGAGGCCAAACGGCAAAATACTGGTTGTAGAAGTTCAGCAACATATCGGCGAAAATACGGTGCGTACTGTAGCAATGGATAGTACCGACGGACTTCAGAGAGGCATGAAAGTGTATCCCACCGGAGGCCCGATCACTATGCCGATAGGCGAACAGATTAAAGGACGATTGATGAACGTAGTCGGTGATTCGATCGACGGTATGAAAGGACTCAACCGCGACGGTGCGTATTCCATTCACCGGGACCCCCCTAAATTTGAGGATTTGACAACTGTGCAAGAGGTGCTCTTCACGGGTATCAAAGTGATCGACCTGCTCGAACCGTATGCCAAAGGTGGTAAAATCGGTTTGTTCGGCGGCGCCGGTGTGGGAAAAACCGTATTGATCCAAGAACTTATCAATAATATCGCCAAGAAACATAACGGATTCTCCGTATTTGCCGGAGTAGGTGAACGTACCCGTGAAGGTAACGACTTGCTGCGCGAAATGATCGAATCCGGCGTTATCCGCTACGGCGAAGCATTCAAGGAAAGCATGGAGAAAGGCCACTGGGATCTTTCGAAAGTAGATTATAACGAACTGGAGAAATCGCAAGTGTCGCTGATTTTCGGTCAGATGAACGAACCTCCGGGCGCACGTGCTTCGGTGGCACTGTCCGGACTGACGGTAGCGGAATCTTTCCGCGACGCCGGTAAAGAAGGTGAGAAACGCGATATCCTGTTCTTTATCGATAATATCTTCCGTTTCACGCAAGCAGGTTCGGAAGTGTCCGCCCTTCTGGGACGTATGCCCTCCGCCGTTGGTTATCAGCCTACGCTGGCCACGGAAATGGGTGCGATGCAGGAACGTATCACGTCCACCCGCAAAGGTTCTATCACCTCCGTACAAGCGGTGTATGTGCCTGCCGATGACTTGACCGACCCAGCTCCTGCAACGACTTTCAGCCACTTGGACGCAACTACCGTACTCGACCGTAAGATCACTGAACTGGGTATCTATCCGGCTGTCGACCCGTTGGCGTCTACGTCACGTATCCTCGACCCGCACATTGTAGGTCAGGAACATTACGACATAGCGCAGCGAGTGAAACAAATTTTGCAGCGTAACAAGGAATTGCAGGATATTATCTCTATTCTCGGTATGGAAGAACTCTCGGAAGAAGACAAGATGGTAGTGAACCGCGCCCGCCGTGTGCAGCGTTTCCTTTCGCAACCGTTTGCCGTAGCCGAACAGTTTACAGGCGTTCCGGGTGTGATGGTGGGTATTGAAGATACCATCAAGGGATTCAAGATGATTCTGGACGGAGAAGTGGATTATCTTCCTGAACAGGCTTTCTTGAATGTCGGTACGATTGAGGAAGCAATAGAGAAAGGTAAGAAATTGCTGGAACAGGCGAAAAAATAAAAATATAGAGTGATGAAAGAACTGCATTTGAGTATAGTATCGCCCGAAAAGAGCATATTCGACGGAGATGTGAAGATTGTCACATTGCCGGGCATGATCGGTTCGTTTTCTATTCTGCCGGGGCATGCGCCCATTGTATCGTCGCTGAAAGCGGGAACGTTGAGTTATACGACGATGGAGGGAGAAGAGCACACGATGGATATTCAGGGCGGTTTTGTCGAAATGAGTAACGGCACGGTTTCTGCCTGTGTTTCCTGACGGAAGCCTTCCGGCACAAAGACCAAGTATCTAAAGATTGAAAAAAACGAGATAATAACCTTACAGAAAAACACAGTAACATGATGAATATTAGTAAAACTAAACGGAACTTTATCTGTTGGCATACCTTATTTGCAGTGATTAGTGCGGCGCTCGGAGCTGTTATCCTACACTTCGCTCTGCCGGGGCATTATTTCGGAGGGTATCCGTTTATACCGGTTTATTTTTACTTCTTCGGGTTGGCCAGCATCTATATGTTCGACGCTTGCCGGCGGCACGCTCCGCAGAGATTGTTACTGTTGTATTTGGCAATGAAGATGATAAAGATGATTCTTTCGCTGATTCTGGTCTTGATTTATTGCCTTGCTGTACGCGAAGAAGCCAAAGCTTTTTTACTGACGTTTATCTCGTTCTATTTGATATATCTGATATTCGAAACCTGGTTTTTCTTCTCTTTTGAGATGAACCAGAAACGGAAAAAGAAAAATAAGAAGAAACATGAAACAGTTGCATAACATAGTAGCTCCGTTGATTCTGTTCTGCCTGATGGCAGCGGTCAGTTTGCCGGTTCTTGCGCAAGAGCAAGAGGGGGAAGTGGTGGCGCAGCAGACGCAGGACGAGATTACTCCGAAGGAGGAACAGGAGAACACGGTTGATGTGAAAGAAATTGTGTTCGGGCATATCGGCGACTCCTACGAATGGCATATTACAACATGGGGTAACACGCATATTACTATACCGTTACCTGTTATTGTTTATAGTAGCACTTCAGGTTGGCACACGTTCCTTTCTTCTCGTCTCGAAGAGAATGGAGGTACATATGAAGGACTTTCCATCGCTCCCGCAGGAAGCAAGTATGAAGGCAAACTGGTAGAGTATGACGCCGCAGGCGAACAGGTTCGCCCCTGGGATATTTCCATTACGAAAGTGACGTTTGCCTTGTTGTTCAACAGCGTATTGCTGCTCGTTATCGTGTTGTGTGTGGCACATTGGTACAGGAAACGTCCGCAAGGAGCCAAAGCACCGGGAGGATTTATCGGATTCATGGAGATGTTCATCATGATGGTGAACGACGACATCATCAAGAGTTGTGTTGGACCCAACTACCGGAAGTTCGCGCCCTATCTGCTGACAGCGTTCTTTTTCATCTTTATCAATAACATGATGGGATTGATTCCGTTTTTCCCCGGAGGCGCGAATGTGACGGGAAATATCGCTATCACGATGGTGCTGGCAGTCTGCACGTTCCTCGCAGTCAACATCTTCGGTACGAAACATTATTGGAAAGATATTTTCTGGCCCGATGTACCTTGGTGGCTGAAAGTGCCTGTGCCGATGATGCCGTTCATCGAGTTCTTCGGAATCTTTACGAAACCGTTTGCTTTGATGATCCGTCTTTTTGCCAATATGCTGGCCGGACACATGGCGATGCTGGTGCTCACCTGCCTGATCTTTATCTCGGCAAGCATGGGGCCTGCGCTGAACGGCACGCTCACGGTGGCTTCCGTATTGTTCAACATCTTTATGAATGCGCTTGAACTGCTGGTGGCTTTCATCCAGGCTTACGTATTTACGATGTTGTCGGCAGTGTTTATCGGACTGGCACAGGAAGGAGCCAGAGTGAAAACAGAAGAATAATCAATGAAACGCGGTGAAAACGTGACTGAACGAATACGGAATAAACGCGCGGAATGAGGAATTAAATAATAAAAACAAGAGAAAATATAAACCATTTTAAAACTGAAAATTATGTTACTATCAGTATTGTTACAAGCCACTGCAGCAGCAGTAGGAGTTAGTAAATTAGGTGCAGCTATCGGTGCAGGTCTTGCAGTAATCGGAGCTGGTTTGGGTATTGGTAAGATTGGTGGTTCGGCAATGGAAGCTATCGCACGCCAGCCGGAAGCATCGGGAGACATTCGTATGAACATGATTATCGCCGCCGCCTTGATTGAAGGTGTGGCCCTGTTGGCGGTAGTAGTTTGTCTGTTGGTGTTCTTCCTCTAATCAGGTATATAACAAGCGGATTTCGCAGGCGTAAAACCCTGTTTCTAAATGGGGGAGATCCTCATGCAATGGGCAGCCGCGAAATCGTAAATTGTAAATCGTAAAATCGTAAATAAAGATTATGTCATTACTATTACCTGATAGTGGCCTGCTGTTCTGGATGTTTCTCTCATTCGGGATTGTGTTCGTGATATTGGCGAAATACGGCTTCCCCGTCATCATCAAGATGGTGGAAGGCCGTAAGACCTATATCGACCAGTCTTTGGAGGTGGCGAGGGAAGCTAATGCCCAGTTGTCTAAACTGAAACAAGAAGGCGACGCATTGGTGGCAGCCGCCAACAAAGAGCAAGGACGCATCTTGAGGGAAGCAATGGAAGAACGTGACAAGATTGTTCACGAGGCCCGTAAACAAGCCGAAATTGCCGCACAAAAAGAACTTGATGCGGTGAAACAACAAATCCAGATGGAGAAAGACGAAGCAATCCGCGACATCCGTCGCCAGGTGGCCATGCTTTCTGTTGACATCGCCGAGAAAGTGCTCCGCAAGAGTCTTGAGGACAAGGATGCACAGATGGGCATGATCGACCGCATGCTGGATGAAGTACTAACCCCGAATAAGAACTAAGGAAGATGGAAGTCGGAATACTCTCAATGCGTTATGCAAAAGCTATCATTGAATACGCACAGGAAAAAGGTCTGGAAGACAGGTTGTATCAGGAGTTTCTGACCCTGTCGCACAGCTTTTGTGAACAGCCCGGTCTGCGCGAAGCGCTTGATAATCCCGTCATCACGACCAAGGAAAAGTTGGCGTTAGTCTGCACAGCTGCCGATGGTGACGGTAAATCGACCAGAGAGTTTGTCCAATTTATCACTTTGGTACTGCGAAACAGGCGTGAAGGCTATCTGCAATTTATCAGCCTGATGTATCTGGATCTCTACCGGAAGTTGAAACATATTGGCGTAGGAAAGCTGATTACAGCCGTTCCTGTCAATAAGGAAACAGAAGACCGGATCCGGTCGGCTGCCGCACATATCCTGCATGCTCAGATGGAGCTGGAAACGGTGATAGATCCTTCTATCGAAGGTGGGTTTATCTTTGATATCAACGACTATCGGTTGGATGCAAGCGTTGCCACGCAGTTGAAGCGAGTGAAACAACAATTTATTGATAAGAATAGGAGAATTGTATAATGTCTGAAAATATAAGAGTAAGCGAAGTATCCGATATATTGCGCAAGCAGCTCGAAGGAATCAATGCCAATGTGCAACTTGACGAAATCGGTACGGTGCTCCAGGTGAGTGACGGCGTAGTGCGTATCTATGGACTACGGAACGCCGAGGCCAATGAATTGCTGGAGTTTGACAATGGTATCAAAGCAATCGTGATGAACCTCGAAGAGGACAACGTGGGTGCTGTACTGTTGGGCCCGACGGACAAAATCAAAGAAGGATTCGTCGTGAAGCGTACCAAACGTATCGCCTCCATCCGTGTAGGAGAGGGCATGCTGGGACGTGTGATTGACCCGCTGGGCGAACCGCTCGACGGCAAAGGATTGATTGGCGGCGAACTGTATGATATGCCTTTGGAACGTAAAGCTCCGGGAGTAATCTATCGTCAGCCTGTGAACCAGCCGTTGCAGACCGGATTGAAGGCTGTGGACGCCATGATTCCTATCGGTCGCGGACAGCGTGAGTTGATTATCGGCGACCGCCAGACAGGAAAGACTGCCATTGCGATTGATACGATTATCAACCAGCGCACTAACTTCCTGGCAGGCGACCCTGTATATTGTATCTATGTAGCTATCGGTCAGAAGGGTTCTACTGTTGCTTCTATCGTTAATACGCTTCGTGAGTACGGAGCACTGGACTACACGGTGGTTGTAGCTGCCACGGCTGGTGACCCGGCTGCGTTGCAGTATTACGCTCCGTTTGCAGGTGCTGCCATCGGCGAGTATTTCCGTGATACCGGGCGTCATGCGTTAGTGGTTTATGATGACCTTTCCAAACAGGCGGTGGCTTATCGTGAGGTTTCGCTGATTCTTCGCCGTCCGTCCGGTCGTGAGGCTTATCCGGGTGATATCTTCTATCTGCACTCCCGTCTGTTGGAACGTGCTGCCAAGATTATCAGTCAGGAAGAAGTGGCACGCGAAATGAACGATCTCCCAGAAAGTCTAAAGGGGATTGTGAAAGGTGGCGGCTCGCTCACAGCATTGCCTATCATCGAAACGCAAGCAGGTGACGTATCGGCTTATATCCCGACGAACGTGATTTCTATCACCGACGGACAGATATTCCTTGAGACTGACTTGTTCAACCAGGGTACGCGTCCGGCTATCAACGTCGGTATCTCCGTATCCCGTGTAGGTGGTAACGCGCAGATTAAGGCTATGAAGAAGGTGGCCGGAACATTGAAGATTGACCAGGCGCAATATCGCGAGTTGGAAGCCTTCTCTAAGTTCAGCAGCGACATGGACCCGATTACTGCCCTGACTATTGATAAAGGACGTAAGAACGGACAATTATTGATTCAACCGCAATACAGCCCGATGCCCGTAGAGCAGCAGATTGCTATCCTCTACTGTGGTACGCACGGACTTCTACATGATGTCCCATTGGATAAGGTGCAAGACTTTGAACGCAGTTTCATCGAATCTCTGCAACTGAATCATCAGGAGGATGTATTGGACATACTGAAAACGGGCGTGATCGACGATAACGTGATTAAAGCTATCGAAGAGACTGCCGCTATGGTGGCGAAACAGTACTTATAATAGTGATTAGTTGGTTAGTGATAAGTGATTAGCTTACTGTCACCAACCACTAACCGCCAACTATTAATCACTATCACCAACTATTAATAATTAACCACTAACCAATAAAAAAATGGCTTCACTGAAAGAAGTAAAAACCAGAATAAATTCGGTAAAAAGTACCCGAAAAATCACTTCAGCAATGAAGATGGTGGCTTCTGCCAAATTACACAAGGCACAAGGAGCCATTGAGAATATGCTGCCTTATCAGAAGAAGTTGAACAAGATTCTGACTAACTTCCTAAGCGCGGACCTGCCCATCGAATCTCCTTATGTGCAGGAGCGTGAAGTGAAGCGTGTAGCAATCGTCGTCTTTTCTTCAAACACTTCTCTTTGTGGTGCTTTCAACGCCAACGTCATCAAAATGATGATGCAAACGATCGGGGAGTTCCGCACCCTGGGACAGGATAATATCTTGATATTCCCAATTGGCAAGAAGGTGGATGAAGCGGTCAAACGAATGGGATTCAAACCGCAGGAGACTTCTCCGACGCTCTCCGACAAACCGACGTATCAGGAGGCTGCCGAATTGGCTCACCGACTGATGGATATGTATGTGGCAGGAGAAGTGGACCGCGTGGAAATAATCTATCATCACTTCAAATCAATGGGGGTACAGATTCTTCTCCGGGAGACGTATCTCCCCATTGATATGACGAATGTGGTAAGTGAAGAGGACAGAATGAATAAGGAGGAGGTAGAGGAGCATGAAATTGCCAATGATTATATCATCGAACCGAACGCGGAAGAATTGATCGCCAGCTTAATACCAACAGTATTGAGCCAGAAGATTTTTACCGCTGCCGTTGACTCTAATGCATCGGAACATGCTGCACGTACCCTGGCTATGCAAGTGGCTACGGACAATGCAAATGAACTGATTCAGGATTTGACGAAGCAGTATAATAAGAGTCGCCAGCAGGCGATTACAAATGAGTTGCTGGATATTGTAGGGGGGACAATGAAATAGATTCCAAGGATTAATAACAATATTTTTTGATTCGGTATCCCATTTTTAAGATAAGCCTTAAAAATGGGATATTTGTATATATATTTGTGGCATAATTAGGCTTGATTATGGGTTTATGCCTAGACAAAACAAACTTAAAAATATATATAGATTATGAGAATTAAGCATTTATTGAACTTTTTCGTTGCAACGGTATTTATCGGTGTGGCAGTAGGATGTGCAGAAAAGGATTTGTATGATCCTAATTATGGGAAAGAACCTGTAAAAGGTCCTGAAGAATATTTTGGATTCGAAACACGTGGAGATGTGTCGCTTGATGTGAATTATGCATTACCCGGATTTGCGGCTCTTATTGAAGTCTATGACATTGATCCGATGGAAATTGTGGATAATACACCTGTAAAAAAACAAGGAGTGGAAGCTTTATTCAAGATTTACACAGATGAAAGCGGAAAGTTTAATGGAAAGATGAATATTCCTACTTCTGTAAAATCGATATACCTATATACGGAAAGTTGGGGATTACCAAGGTGTATGCCATTGGAAATAAAGGATGGTATGGTTAGTTTTGATATGTCAAATATAGGAGCTTCTACTGTAAAAGCAAAAAATAATACACGGTCTTATGGTTTTCAAGGGACGGTTCCTTATGTCTTGAATGGAAATAATAAACTGTATTCCTTATGTAAATGGGGAGAGGGAGGAAGTCTTGACAGTAAATATATGTCATTTGAAGAGAACGTTGGTGATGAAACGGTTGGAAGTTTGACGCAACGTTTGAAGAATTTCTTTAATCCTGATGGAATAGCGAATGTTGATAATATGAATTTAGTCACCCAATCCAGAACTACAAATATTACGGTAACACAAGATGGGACTGCATTGGATGTTATTTTCCTGAATCGGGATGCCATGTATAATAATTCGTTCGGGTATTATTATTATAAAACATCTAAGGAACCTGATATGCGCGGAATGTCAGATATGAAGAAGTATATCATATTTCCAAATGTTTCTTTCTCTGTATATGGAGGTCAGTTGCCTATTTTGAAATGTGGCAGTAAAGTACGTTTGCTCTATTTTGATGAACAAGGTAATGCTAAAGAGGAATTTCCAGCCGGTTATACGGTAGGATGGTTTATGTATGCTGATGGATATAATCAGAGTGAGAATGAAATTGATATAACAAAACAAGTTGCATCAGGTTTCTCTAATTTATTAGCTTCTAATCAGGTGTTGGGACAGCAGCGACAGAATTTTGTATCTGTAAAGGACGAGACAAGCGGCAAGGTTATTATCGGAGTAGAAGATGGGGCAAATAATAGTTATTGTGATCTTTTATTCTATGTAAATGCATCAAAAACTATTGAGGAACCCAATGACAGACCTGTTATAACTCCGGATGATGGAAATGAACCAGAAAAACCGGATGTAACTGAAACGAAGACCGGTACATTAGCTTTTGAAGATATATGGCCTGGCGGTGGAGATTATGATATGAATGACGTAATCGTAGAATATAATCGTGCCGTATCTTTTGATAAAAAGAACCAGGTAACTAAAATTGTAGATACATTTACTCCTGTACATGATGGTGCAGTGTTTGCGAATGCTTTTGCTTATCAGGTAGATAAGGGACAATTCGGTAAAATGACTTTTTCCGCTACTACGGAAGGGATACATACGGAATCTGCAACATCTTCTATTATTGTTTGTCCGAATGTGAAGCAAGCTATTCAAAAGGTATATACTATAACCCGTGAATTTACAGGCGGTTCTTTCAATAAGAAAGATTTAAAGTCATATAATCCTTATATCATAGTGAAGTATGCCGAAGGGCAAAAAGGTCGTACAGAAGTGCATCTGCCTAAGCATGAGGCAACATCTCTTGCGGACTTGTCTTTAGCAGGTACTCAAAAGGATGCTTATTACATAGATAAAGAAGGAGCTTATCCGTTTGCTATTGATATTCCTATCTTGAACTTTATTTCAGTAACTGAAAAAAAGAGTATTGATACCGAATATCCTAACTTTAAAGCTTGGGCAGATTCTAAAGGAGAAAAATATACGGATTGGTATAACAATCATGTAAATTAACTCTCAAAGCATATAACACAACATTTGGTGTTTTTATTGTTCTCTCGTCCCGGTCGTTATTTAATGAAAACGACCGGGACTTTCTTTTATCCGATTGCTTCTCATCTCTACCAGAAAAAGTTTGCTACTTTTATTTCAATCTCTATATAGTTTTCTGTACCTTTGCACAAAACAATATAACTTTCATGGAAAATAACCCGGAACTGCAGCTAGCTTGGCAGTTCATAGAAAATACAGGCACACATTTATTTCTTACCGGAAAAGCCGGAACCGGAAAAACGACATTTCTTAGACGATTGAAAGAACATACGCCCAAACGCATGGTCGTATTGGCTCCGACAGGGATTGCAGCTATCAATGCGGGAGGAGTAACGATTCATTCTTTCTTTCAGTTGTCTTTTGCCCCTTTCGTGCCGGAAACTACCTTTAATTCTTCCCAAACGCATTACCGTTACAGTAAAGAAAAGCGGAACATAATTCGTAGTATGGATTTGCTCGTTATTGATGAGATCAGTATGGTGCGTGCCGATTTGTTGGATGCGGTGGATGCAACTTTGCGGCGGTATCGCGATAGAGAGAAACCATTTGGCGGGGTGCAGCTGTTGATGATTGGAGATTTGCAGCAATTGGCTCCCGTCGTGAAAGATAATGAGTGGGAACTGTTGAGGAAGCATTACGAAACCCCTTATTTCTTTGCGAGCCATGCGCTGAAAGAAACGGTATATATGACCATTGAGCTTAAAAAAGTCTACCGGCAGAGTGACACATTCTTCCTGTCTTTATTAAATAAAATCCGGGAAAATAAGGCTGATGATGAAGTGTTGAATGAACTGAACCGTCGTTATCAGCCTGGTTTCCAGCCACAAAAAGAAGAAGGATATATTCGGCTGACGACACATAATTATCAGGCACAGAAAGTAAATGACCGTGAACTGGCATCTTTATCCGGCAAGGCGTATCATTTTCGTGCCGAGATAGAAGGAGACTTCCCCGAATATTCGTACCCTGCGGATGAACTCCTGACAATAAAGGAAGGGGCACAAATTATGTTCCTGAAGAATGATCCATCGTCCGAGAAACGATATTATAACGGTATGATTGGTGAGGTGGTCACTGTTAATGATGCAGGCATTATCGTGCGGGGGAAGGGGAATAAATCAGAATTTCAGTTGTTGCCGGAAGAGTGGGGAAATTATAAGTACGTGCTGAATGAGGAAACAAAGGAAATCACGGAAGTGATAGAAGGAACGTTCCGTCAATATCCTATCCGTCTGGCATGGGCTATTACGATACATAAAAGTCAGGGGTTGACGTTTGAGCGTGCCATTATTGATGCGCGTAACTCTTTTGCGCACGGACAGACTTATGTAGCGTTGAGCCGTTGCAAGACTTTGGAAGGGATGGTGTTGGAGTCTCCTTTGCGGAGGGAAGCCATTATTAGTGATGCTACGGTGGATAATTTCACCAAAGCGGTAGAGCAGAATAAGCCGGGCAGTCAGCAGTTGAACGATATGCAAAAGGCGTATTTCTTTGATTTGTTGAGTGATTTGTTTAATTTCTATTCGATCGATCAGGCTTATAAACGATTGCTTCGTTTGATAGATGAAGATTTGTATAAGCTCTTTCCGAAGCAGTTGGCAGAATATAAGGCATTGGAACCTCGCATCAAAGAGAAAATAGTGGAAGTGTCCCAGCGTTTTCGTAACCAGTATACCCGGTTGATACATGAGAGTGAAGACTATGCGACGAATCAGGAGTTACAGGAGCGGATTCGTTCCGGGGCCAGATATTTTCATAAAGAGTTGGCGCCGGTTCGGGCTTTGTATAATAAGACTAATATGCCTCTTGATAATAAAGAGTTGAGAAAGCTGTTGGCGGAACGTATGCAGGCGTTGGATGATGCGTTGTGGATTAAAGAGTCTTTGTTGGAGGCTGTGTCTGCAAGAGAGAGATTCGCTATTACGGATTATTTGAAGTTGAAGGCTAAAGTAATGTTGAGTCTTGAGGATGATTCTTCTTCTTCCGGTTCTTCGAAAGCGTTGAAAGAAAAGAAAGAGCGGAAGGAACGGAAAGAGCGTACACGTAGCGGTGCTGAAAAGGTGAAAGTGGAAGTGCCTACGGATATTTTGCATCCGGAGCTTTATCGCGCCCTGTCTGAATGGAGGACAGCCAAAACACGTGAGGTGAATCTTCCTGCGTATGTTATTATGCAGCAGAAAGCGTTGATGGGAATTGTGAATCTGCTACCGGATAATCCAAGAGCTCTGGAAGCGATACCCTATTTCGGAGCAAAAGGGGTGGAAAGGTATGGACTTGAAATATTAGGCATTGTCCGTAAGTATATGGCGGAAAATCAATTGGAAAGACCGGAAATAATGGATATGCTCATCTCTGATAATAGGGAAGCCGCAAGCCGACGGGAAGAGCTGAAGCAACGGAAAGAAGAACAGAAGCAACGGAAAGAGGAAGAAAAACAGAAGAAGGAAGCAGAGAAACAGAAAAAAGAAGCGGAGAAGGAGAAGAAAAAAGATACAAAATTAGTCAGCTATGAAATGTTCTGCCAGGGAATGAGCATAGATGAAATAGCCAAAGCTCGCGAATTGGTATCGGGAACCATTGCCGGTCATTTGGAATATTATGTCCGTTTAGGAAAGATTAAAGTGGAGAAAGTAGTGAAAGCTGAAAATCTGGCGAAGATTCGTAAGCATCTGGAAGAACATGAATACATGGGAATATTTGCCATTAAGGCAGCATTAGGAGACGATGTCTCCTATGCTGATATAAAGTTTGTATTGGCTGTTTCCGGGCATTAACTAATTATCTCTGGACCTAGCCCCAAACATAAAAATATCTCTGTCTTTCGTTCACAATGCTCATTCTTGCTCTTGTCAAACCATCGCAAGCAATATCAGAGATTACAGAAAAATGAAACGAAAACAGGAACACTGATATCAATCAGAATACCGTGTAAGATAGCGATGGGAATCATTTCTTTTCCCGAATATCTGCTGATGGAGGGCAGGAGTACATCCATCGAATTGACTCCTGCCGCTGAAATAGGAGCCAGTTTCCCGAAATACTTCTTGATGATTGGAGTACCGAGAAGTGCCATCATCTCACGGAAAATATTAGTCAACAGTGCGATAGTTCCTAATTCCGTAGCCAGTTGCAGCCCGATAGAAGGCTCTTTGAACTGGGTGATAAGGATAGAAGAGAGCGAATAGTATGCGAATCCGCTTCCCACTGCCATACAGTCGAACACGCTCCACTGGCGCAATAGCAGGCTTGCTAAAGCAGAAAACAGCAACGTACCGATAATCGTTCCCAACGGAATCAACAGCATTTTAGGATGCAAATGTGAAACAATCGCTTTCAGGTTCTTATTAGAACCGATACTGATTCCCACTTGCAGCATTAACGCATAAAGTATATACATTGAAACTGTGTGCGTATCAAACTGGAACTTGTTGAAAGCTCCCATGACACAACCTACACAAAAGAATAATATAACGATCAAACTTCCTTTCATTGTTCACCTCCTTCTTGAATAAACGCGTCTTTTTTCCTCTTAAAAGAAATCAGACTCCTTTTTTTATTATTCGCCTCCTTTTCTAAAAAACAATTGCAGTACCAAACGGGCAGCGATCAGGCTTCCCAATACACCGGACACGGCAAGAACAATTGCCTGCCATCCGAATTTACCGAGATTGTTTACAATCAGGCTATTAGAACCGATAGACACACCGAGAATGAAGAGCAACAAGAATATTGTAAGAGAAATTGTCTTTTCTGTCTTTTGCAAGATACTCCAGTTACGCAATACATAACCGATGCCGATTCCTAAAAACATAGTAGATATAATAGAGAACATAATGTATATATTTTTGGTTAGGTTAAACTGATTATTGACAACGCACAAGAGAATTTTCAAAGAAGATGATACATCTGCTTGAAAATCGGAAAGGAATACTGCTGTGAATAGTGAAACAAGTCAGCAGATAGTTCCTGTTAAGAAATAATAGGGTAATTTAGATGAATCCACTGAACCAATGTACATGCACGCAGCAAGACTTACAGAAAGTCGGTATTCCTGCAAGAAAAAGATTAGCGTTATGTAGTTGTAATGTTTGATTCATCATTGGTCTTTTTTGATTTTGGTGCAAAGATAATAACTTATTGCATATTTTCAAAATAAATATGCAATAAATGAAGCGAAAGAATTATTCGGAATGAAATAGATTGTTGTAAAAAGTAGTATTGTTTCCAATTCTACCACTGTCTTCAATTTGGGCACTATCCCGTATTTTGTGTAAATAGCCACTGTTCATCATTTGGAGACTCTCTTAATTATATAAATAGAAACCACAGAATTCCTCTTGTAGTTTTCTGTTTACGTAAAATGATGGATAGTCCTTGAAATTGCTATCTGTCTCTTCCTTATAAATGTTCCCAGTTCGCAAGAACCTCTTTTAGCTTCTGTGGCTTGTATCCAAGCATTGTTCGTGCTTTATCGATACTCATTCCGCTAAAACGGGGACGGGGAGTGGTTTCATTCATTTCCTCTGTCGTGACAGGATGGATAAGAGAGTGATCCAGTCCCATATAATCTGCTACCTGATAAGCAATCTCCGCAATGCTCATGCACTCAACGCCACAAATGTGAAAGATACCGTTCGTTGGATGTGCTATCAAACGCTGTACACCATCCGATACGTCTCCAACATAAGTCGGTGTCCGCCATTGATCGGATACGACACGGATTTCTTGTCCGGCTTTCAAACGGTTCATTACCAACTGGACGATATTACCGTGTTGTCCCGGCAGCGCTCTGCCATAAACGATTGCTACACGGACAATAGCATAACTGCTGCAAGTTTCTGCCACTTTCTCTTCTCCTTTCCACTTGGTATATCCGTAATAGTTGACGGGAGCGGGGATGTCTTCTTCTGTGTACAACGGTCCGGCATCTTCATTTATCTTTTCATCGAAAACAAACATCTTTCCATCGAAAACAAAGTCCGTCGATAGATGAATGAACCGGCTTTTATATTCTTCGCAAAAAACAGCCAGTTGGCTCACTGCGGTCACATTGGTAAGATAAGCCTCTTCATGATGCGTCTCGCAATAATCCGGCACGGACAGGGCGGAACAATTAATGACCACATCAGGCTGAACCTCCTCAAAAAGACACTTAATGTCCGCTTCATTCCGTATATCTGTTTCAATGAAACGATATTTCCCTACATCATTCGGAGAAATATCCGGATGCAGAGAGCACCCCGTTACCTTATATTGTGCATGAACAGACAAATCATTCAATATTTGGCGTCCGGTGAATCCATTGGCGCCGATAATCAATATCTTCTTCATTAGGTTCTATTTATATATAGTGTTATAGATATCAAGGCGCCATATCCGGACTTTTTGATGATACAATCATTGCGGAGACACGACTTTTTTGCACATATTTCTACAAAAATAGAAAATAATATCCATTGCGCAAATAGATTTCGTACTTCCCATCTTACTTTGCTCCCGATAACGAGATTTATATGAATGGATAAAAGAAAAGAAGTATGGAAAAAGTAATTATGGGAACACGTTTGCCCGCTAAGCTTTGGTTGAATGAAGTAGAAGACTCTTGTATGTCGCAGATTATGGATTTAACTTCACTTCCTTTTGCGTTTAAACATATTGCCATCATGCCTGATGCCCATGCGGGAAAAGGAATGCCAATTGGCGGTGTGTTGGCTACGAAGGGTGTGATTGTTCCCAATGCTGTGGGAGTGGATATCGGTTGTGGAATGTGTGCGATTAAGACCAATCGAAAAGCGGAAGATTTTAGTTATACGGATTTGACTTCCATCATGTCGAAGATTCGTGCGGCCATTCCCTTGGGATTCGATCATCATACTAAAAAGCAAGATCAGGAGTTACTTCCACAAGGATTCGACCTTGAGGAGATGCCTATATTGAAGAATCAGTACGAGGCTTGTTTGAAGCAGATAGGAACCTTGGGAGGAGGAAACCACTTTATTGAGATTCAGAAAGATACCGAAACGTCTGATGTGTGGGTGATGATTCACTCCGGAAGCCGTAACATTGGTTTGAAGGTTGCCAATCACTATAATAAGATTGCGCAATATTGGAATGAGAAATGGTATTCTGAAATGGTATCGGGACTGGCTTACCTGCCAATGGAGACGCAGATGGCAAAGGATTATTTCCGTGAAATGAACTACTGTGTGGCCTTTGCCTTTGCTAACCGTCAGTTGATGATGACCCGTATTTGTGAAGCCATCCAGGCTGTGAAACCTGAAACGGACTTTGAGCCTATGATTAATATTGCCCACAACTATGCAGCCTGGGAGAACCATTTCGATCAGGATGTGATTGTGCACCGAAAAGGAGCTACGCGTGCCTATGAAGGTGAGATTGGTATTATCCCCGGATCTATGGGTACTAAATCCTATATCGTTGAAGGACTGGGTAATCCGGAGAGCTTCAAAAGCTGTTCGCATGGTGCCGGCCGATTGATGGGACGAAAGGATGCCTGTCGCCGTTTGTCACTGGATGAAGAGAAAGAGCGAATGAACCAGCAAGGAATCATTCACGGACTCCGTTCGCAGGATGAACTGGATGAAGCGCCGGGAGCTTATAAAGATATTGCGCAAGTGATAGCGAATGAGCGGGATTTGGTGAAGCCGTTGGTGGAACTTGCTCCAATGGCAGTTATTAAAGGGTGATTGACAGATGTACCAAGAAGAGGAAAGCAAAGGCAATTTGGAGTATAGGTATAAAAAAAGGAGCAACGCCTTGCTCCAACCTTTGTTAACCTTAAATCTAATACTATGAAAAACACATTGCAAAGATACGGACTATTGCGAAACTAGCAAATAATCCAAGAAAAAAAGTATGTTTTATAACATTGATTAAGAATTTGTATTCTCGAATCTATTTTTATTAAGAGATTTGACTGATCACAGACAAGAGTAAAGCCTCCATTATCGTACTATTTCTTTTAGTAGCCTTAATGAGTGGCAACATACCACGCTGTTTCGTTCTTTTTCAAAGCAGCTGCACTAGTGCTTGGATCAGAAATAGTGATACCGGAGAAAGTATTGATTTTTTTTCGTTCTCCATAATAGGAGGATATTGCTGTAAAATAATACTCCGTATTCCTTTTATATGGAACTGTGCGTTTCAGTTGTTCGTTGAATTGCTCTAATAAATCAGGATCGGAGCATAGCTTTGCAACATAATCACCACAATCAAAGAATATGGAAGGTTTATATCCGTCTAAACTCTGCAAAGAAGAAATTAATTCTTCGTTAAACGTATAACGTTGATTTATTTCTTTCATAATGGCCGCCAGATTATCCACTTCCGAGCAATCTGTGACACTGATTGTTCCGCAGGGAGTGACATAATTTGAATAAAAAGAATAGAAACCATCACAAATCTTTTCATAATCTATGTTTCCTATTAAGTACTGGCCAATCTTGTCGTATGGCATGCCATAAGCCATAATTTCACTTGTGGATGCTATCAAGTGACTTGTTACGTTTTTGAGATCATAAGCAACCTCTACTGTCGACATATAGCAGTCGTCGAAAAGGATATACTCCATCTTCAATCCTGCGCTCGATATTCCTTCGGCAAGTGTAGTAATATCCGTCTGATACTTGGATTCTCTGCCTCCGAAGAGACGTGTCATAGGTGCATTTCCATATTCCCAATGTTTTTTGACTGTTTGCAGGCTACTACGTGATTGCGTTTTTGATACGGGGATCCATCCCATCCCGTGGCATCCGATAATCATTGCATATCGTTTGGCGGGAGAGTAGGTCTGTATATCATTCAGGATAGAAGTGATACCCTCGGCCGTTGTATAGCTGGGAGTCGGATAATTATAGCTTTTTAAAGCCTTCTGCACAGCTGCGCCTTTTTCGTAAGAAAGCTCATAGAGAGTGGCTTTGGTAGCCGTTGTACATATAAATACGAGAACCCGCTCGTTTTTCAATATATTCTGTCCGATAATACTTTTCAGATCAGCAATATTCTGATAGAAAAAGGAAGTCAGGTCAGTCGACCAGGGCAGATACATAAATACAGTTTGTTCATTATCCGAACGAACCACCGGGTCGGTAGGATCAGGATCTGTCGGATCAGTGTTATCCGTCTGCCTTGTGTTGGGAGATGTAGAAACCGGATCTTCTTTCTCACACGAAATCATGCCGAAAGAAAGAAATAATACGAAGAGGATTGATTTCATCAGACGATAATATTGTTGCATTGTTTCCATTATTCTACAAGGATTAAATTTTCTTTTTATATATAACGTAAAAAGAGAACTTTTTGATTTGCTTTACCGGGACATAATTGATACATCTCTCTTTGCAAAGTTACTGAAAAATAGCGTAATTCCAATACCGTCATTGATAAGAAAGAACAACTGTCCGGGAAATGGTATCTTAGGAAGTTAAAGAGGAGAGTTGACGTATGGACATAAAAAAAGGAGCAACGCCTTGCTCCAACCTTTGTTAACCTTAAATCTAATACTATGAAAAACACATTGCAAAGATACGGACTCTTGGGAAATTAGCAAATAATCCAAGCAAAAAAGTATGTTTCATAACATAGATTAAGAATTGGATATTTCAATTCAAATTTTATTAAGACTTTTTTGTTGCTTTGTCGTCCTCCAATCCTTTTAGATTTCATTTCTAGTTAGGTACTCTGAAGTCATTCGGAGAGCAACCGGTAACTTTCTTGAATAGCCGGCTAAAATACTGTGGATTCTGGAAACCTAGTTCTTGTGTTATCTGATTAACTGTTTTATCAGTATTCAGCAACCAGTCTTTGGCAATCTCGAAACGTTTGAACTCGATGTATTCTTTAAAAGATTTACCCGTTTCGTGTTTCAGCAAGTCGTTGAAATATTCAGGAGATAAATGAAGCATGTTAGCGCAATACTCATTTGAAAGCACATCGACAGCCGGTACCAGCTTCGTTTCGAAATGGTTATTTATCATTTTATCAAATTGTTTGATAATCGTTTTATTCACTTCGTTACGTGTAATGAATTGGCGTTCGTAGAAACGGACACAGTAATCCAGCAATAGCTCTATATATTTGGAAACTATTTTTTTGCTGTGGCGATCAATGCAACGTTCGAGTTCCTGCTTGATCTTGTCCATAAACTCCAGAATGATCTGTTTCTCGCGCAATGATATATGCAGTGCCTCTTCAGGCTGATAAGAGAAGAAAGTATAGTTATCTATATTAAGTCCGAGCGGAGTACCACAAATCAGATCGGGATGAAAAGCCAATATCCATCCTTTAGAGGGAAATCTTTTATTCTTTTCTTTCATACTGATAGACTCTCCGGGAGCCAGGCAGATCAAAGTACCGTCCGAGAAATCATAATACTGGTGACCATACACATAGGCCTCACATTTACACTCACTCAATAGAATCGTATAAAAGTCGAACTTGATGTCCGTATGAGGCGACAAGTCAGCCTTTGAGAGATCAATGACACTCACCAGCGGATGTAGTGTTTTGCTTCCCAGACAACAATTGCATTGATGCACGGTTCCTATTTTGAGTACTTTATCTCCCATGATGTTGAGACTCCTGTAGCTAAAAAATGCTTAGTTTCTTTGTTTATATTCGTTCGGGGTGCAACCGACATGCTTTTTAAACAATCGGCTGAAGTGTTGTGGATATTGAAATCCCAGTTCATAAGCCACTTGGCTGACTGTTTGAACACCTTCCAGTATTCTTTCTTTTGCCAGTTCGATAATCCGGCACTGGATATATTCCTGTGCAGTTTTTCCTGTTTCCTTCTTTATCAAGTCTCCGAAATAATTAGGAGAGAGACATGCCTTGTCTGCAAAATATTTCACGGATGGCAGTCCTTCGGTTATTGCCACTTGATTCTGGAAGTATTCGTCCAGCAATTGCTCGAATTTTACGATAATATCTTTGTTCGCCTGATTACGTGTAATAAACTGCCGTTCGTAGAAACGCATACAGTAATCCAGCAGCAGTTCGATGTTTCGCACGATGAGTTGCTTGCTGTGTTTGTCGATAGGGTGTTCCAGCTCGATCCTGATTTTATGTATGCAATCAGTTACGATTTCTCTTTCCTGGTCTGAAAGATGCAATGCTTCATTTACCTCATAAGAGAAAAAAGTATAGTTCTTGATATGCTGTCCTAATGAAGTTCCGCGGATTAAATCGGGATGAAACAAAACGCCGATTGACTTGGTGCGGGGAGCAGGCCTGTTGCGGTTGTCTATTCCGCTCACTTGTCCCGGTGCCATACAAACAACCGTTCCTTCCTGATAATCGTAATTCTTACGTCCATAAGTGAGGTCGCCACATTTTGCATCCTTCAGGAACAAGCAGTAGAATCCGATATTCATACGGATATATTCAACTGACCTGGTGGCTTTTGAGAAGTCGATTACATTCACCAAAGGGTGCAATGTTTCCAGTCCAAACAATTGGTCATACTGATCGACGGTTTCAATTTTTGTTATTTCATCCATATGCTTCTGTTATTAATCTGATACAAAGATAAAACATTTGAAGGTATCTTTTTAATTTCATTCAGCAAATCAGTAATATGGGTATAAGAATCAGTAATCTGTATACTACATAAACTTTCGGGCAGAAAAATAAATGGCAATGATTGCTGGAAGTAAATGATGGAATTGATATATTTGTTCCGGAGAATATAAAAAACAGGTTTTATGAAAGCATTATTTATTGGAGGTACAGGTACGATCAGTACAGATGTAGTGGCATTGGCGCAACAAAAAGGGTGGGAGATTACTCTCCTGAATCGTGGTTCGAAAAAGATGCCGGAGGGAATTCACAGTATCATTGCGGATATTAATGATGAAGAAGCTGTGGCAAAAGCCATCGTGGCCGAACATTACGATGTGGTTGCACAGTTCATTGGCTATACGGCAGAAGACGTGAAGCGTGATGTCCGCCTGTTCCAGAATAAAACGCGGCAATATATCTTTATCAGCAGTGCCTCTGCCTACCAAAAGCCATTGGCCGATTACCGCATAACCGAAAGCACCCCATTGGTCAATCCCTATTGGCAGTATTCCCGTAACAAGATAGAAGCGGAAGAAGTGCTGATGGCAGCCTATCGCACAAACGGTTTCCCCGTTACAATCGTCCGTCCCAGCCATACCTACAACGGAACAAAACCTCCCGTATCTGTACATGGCGATAAGGGAAACTGGCAGATCCTAAAACGAATCCTTGAAGGTAAACCTGTTATTATCCCCGGCGACGGTTCTTCTTTGTGGACATTGACTCACTCTAAAGATTTTGCCAAAGGTTATGTAGGACTGATGGCGAACCCTCATGCCATTGGGAACGCTTTTCATATCACTACCGATGAAAGCATGACCTGGAATCAGATTTACCAAACCATTGCCGACGCGTTGGGTAAACCTCTGAATGCATTACACGTAGCCTCCGATTTCCTTGCCAAGCATAGCGATCATTATGATTTCAGAGGTGAACTGTTAGGAGATAAAGCAGCTACGGTAGTCTTTGATAACTCGAAGATAAAGCGGTTGGTTCCTGATTTTATATGCAATACTTCCATGGCAGACGGATTACGACAAGCCGTACACTATATGCTTTCCCATCCGGAATCACAAATACCCGATCCGGAATTTGATTCATGGTGTGATCGTATTGCCAACGCAATAAGTGCGGCAGATAAGGCCTTCGAGCTTTCCTAATTCTGTGCCGAACTTACTTAATTTAATTCCGGACTGTCTGATCTAATCTATAGGACTACTTGGTTTTATTTCAGACTTCCGGGGTTTTATATTGAAGTTCCTTATTTAATAAGGCGCGTTTCGTCCTTGTTGCACTTCGATTCGTATTCCGAAATTACCATTTGCTGATTTCAGTTCGAATGCTCCCCGGAAATTATTTCTTTCCCAAGGCATAGCGCTACGGTTAGGCACTCGCCAGCCATCCTTATCATAATCTCCGTAGGTATTGATTCTCATTCCGTTTTTCAGTTTGAAAGACCCCATCTGCATAAACTGTGGAGAAGAAGACAGTCCCCAACCATATCCGTAGCCAAAGCCAGAAAAGCCGGAGAAAGAAGACGAAGAAAAAGAATCAGTGAATCCTTGCGAATAAGTAACATCTGTATTTAAACGAAAGAGCTGATTATAATCTTTCGTCATATTAGGCATCTCTAAATTAAACTTGGGAAGTTCGGGAGTTGCTACATTCATTAGCCCCATATCCAGCAGAAAGCCACCAAACTCTTTAATATTGGTGGATGGAGCATGACGAATACTATCGGAAGGAATTTCCGACTGTGCGGATGCAAAACCGACCGATAATATCAGCGAAAGAAATAGAATCAGTTTTTTCATCTTCGTAAAGGTTGATTTACCACAAAGATAGAGATTTTCAACCTGACTATTTGCTTCCGTTATGTTTTCTTAGAAAAAAACTATCTTTTCAGTTATTTACGATTAGGCGATTTACAATGTACGATTGAGGTTACTATCCTCAATCATACGATCGTAAATCGTCTAATCAGTTCATTCTTTTGATGCTTTCCATGTTTGGGCATATTCTTCCAACACACACTTGATACTTTGTCCGATTTTCACATAATCGGCCTCATTCAAATTAGCCAGTGACACACGCACACTCCATTTCGGTCCGGCAAAGCCACCGCCATTCAACAGCACGAGTGAAGTTTCGTTTGCCAGACGGAAAACCACATCCAGCGGATTGTATGTCTTTTGCAGATAAGCAACGAAGTCATCTCCGTAGAATTTCTTCGCCCATACCAGCATATCAATCTCCGAATAATATCCGGCACGCAGCGGATCCTCTACCAGTGTGAACCCCGTGTTATCCCACAACGCATGCAGGCGTCGATGAATAATTTCCTGCATCTTGGTTTTATAACTGTCTTCTTTATCCAGAAGCGAGAAGATGGCAAACAAACTCATCTGCATTTGTTGAGGCAGAGAAAGCCCTGCGGTATGATTCAGCGCAATCTGCCGGCTGTCAGCCACCATGCGGTCGATAAATTTCATTTTTTCCGGTTGCAGGCTAAGACTGGAATAACGTTTGTTCAATATTGATTTCTGCTCCTCCGACAGGCGGGCAATCATTTTGTCGTAGATGTTGTCTTCGTGTAAAGCAATCACTGCGGTTCTCCATCCCGTAGCTCCGAAATATTTGGAGAACGAATAAACGCAAAGCGTATTGTGTGGCAATTCTGCCATCAATGAACGGAAATGAGGGATAAACGTTCCATACACATCATCCGTAATAATCATCAGGTTCGGATTGTCATTCTTCACAATGTTGATGATACGTTCGGTAGTCTCCCTGCTAAGTGCGTAACTGGGCGGATTACTTGGATTGGTGATAAATAGCGCTTTGATCCGCGGATCTTTCAACTTGTCTATATCTTCATCCTTATACTGCCAGGTGTGCAATCCGTCAGGAGTCATCTGGTCGGCGGAAATTTCGGTAACGTCAAACTGATAGCGTCGCAATTCCGGGATTTCTATATAAGGAGTGAACACGGGAATCATCAAAGCAATGGCATCTCCCTGATTCAACAGGAAATTCTCTTGCAAAGAATCGAACAGATAACACATGGCTGCCGTACCTCCTTCGGTGGCGAAAAGGTCAAAAGTCCCTTTCGGCGGACGGCGGTCACACATCTCTTGTGCCAAGTAATCCTGCACGATTAACTCTGTAAAATGTAAAATACGGTCGGGCACAGGATACTGGTCGCCGATGACCGATTCCGCCCATTCGTGAATCAGCGTATCCGGATCGGCAGCATGCTCCATCAACATATAATTGTAGCCCTCTTTCAGCAGATTAGCCCCCGGAGCTTTTTCATTCTCTTTCAGGAAAGCCTCGAAACGGGCAGCTATTCCAGCCTTTTGCGGAATACCTGCTATTCCTTCTTCCAGTGAAAACGCATGGCGACATTCGCAAAGTCCGAATTGTCCCAACAGAAAAAATGCTTCGCGTGGTTCGGTAGCAATCCAGTTCGGATTACCTCTTCCCGCATTCAGCATGGTATGTGCTATTTTCTTAATGCTTTCGTCTGCCATATCGATCAGTTTGTTTTTCAGCTCGAACGGGCTGATCGTTTCCATTTTCTTGGCATAACTTTTCGTAATGGCAGGGTTATTTGTTTTCTTTTCCATAATGATATTTATTTATATAGTTTTACATAAGCAACACGATGACGACTCCCCAGATAATCAGTAGCGTATTGCCGACTGCATACGTCACTGTATACCCTAATGCGGGTGTATCACTTTCCACTGCATCCTGAATAGCCCCCAGTGCCGCTGTTGTGGTACGTGCTCCTGCCGTGCATCCCAATGAAAGGGCAGGGTGGAATTTGAACAGGTATCTCGCCATCAGCAATCCTGCGAGAAGAGGGATGGCAGTTGCCAGTGCACCGACAATAAACAGACTGACTCCGACTTCTTTGAATCCGGCTATAAAACTGGGGCCTGCAGCAATGCCGACCACTGCGATAAACATATTCAGCCCTACATTATTCAATACCCATAAAGAGGGTTCGGGGATACCTCCGAAAGTAGGATGCTTGCTGCGTAACCAACCGAACAGAAGTCCGGCAATCAATGCGCCGCCACTGGTAGAAAGACTGATAGGAACACCTCCCAGATGGATAGCCAGTGCACCGAAAAGACCACCGAGCAAAATGCCCAGCCCGACGAAAATCATATCCGTCTGATTGGTCGGACGGTCAATGTAACCCATTTGTTTGGCAGCGTCTTCCACTTCATGTTTAAGACCGGTGAGCTCGAGAATATCTCCCGAATCCACAACTGTTTTGGATAATACCGGAACATTGATTCCGGCACGCTTGATGTTACGGATACTGACTCCGTGCATAAATTTCTGTGCCCGGATTTTGGCTACCGTTTCGCCGGCAAACGTCCGGTGAGTCACCATTACGGGAAGAGTTTCCGCCGGAAAATCCAATAATTGTGCGTCGATCACTTCCGGACCGATCCAGTCTTCTTCTCCGATTACAAACTCACGGCGTCCGCTTAGTACCACTTCGTCATTTTTGCGAAGAATCAGGTTCGGATCAACATCTTTCACCACTCCTCTTTGACGAATCCGTTCTACAAACAGCCGTTTATCATTCTTACATAAATATGTTTCGAGTTCACTGACTTTCTTTCCTTTGCCGAACCATTCATTGGTGATTTTATAGGCACGGAATACCACCGGACGAAGAGCCGGGGAAAATCCGGGTTCATCAGCTTCCGATGTTCCCATTTGAGCCTCCAGTTCTTTGCAGTCGGCTTTCACCTTATCCAGTCCGCCCAGCATTTTAGGGCCGAGAGAAGCCAGAATCCATGCAGAACCGGCTGTACCGAAGATATAAGTTACAGCGTAAGCTACCGGAATCGCATTGATGAATGTTGCTTTTTGTGCATCGCTGATTCCCAATTGGTTGATTGTATCGCTTGCCACGCCGATCACGGCGGATATGGTCTGTGAGCCTGCCAAAAGTCCGGCAGCTTCCCCTACATGGTATCCCATGATTTTGGCGAGTATCCACGGTGCCACCAGGCTGACAATACACATCAGTACAGCGAATCCCACCTGTGGCAGCCCATCCTTTTTCAATCCGCGGAAAAACTGTGGACCTACCTTATAGCCGACGGCAAACAGGAAAAGCAGAAAGAACACAGCTTTCATCGGGCCATCCACAGTGATATTCAGTTGCCCGACCAACACGCCGACCAGCAGAACACTGGTGACTGTCCCTAATGAGAATTTCCCTATTTTGAGTCTGCCCAGCCAGAATCCGGCAAAGAGCGTCAGGAAAATAGCAAGTTCAGGGTGTACCCTTAGTTGATTAATAATCCATTCCATAATTAAGTTGTTGTTTTAGGTTATGTCATTTACAACAGTTATTGCGTGAAAAGAGTTTATAGTGTTTATGATAAATAGATATATAAATATCCGATGAACTTTAAATTTCTCTATTTCGCTTTTTTGTTATACTTTTGTTCTTTCAAAAATAAAACTAATCATATTCTGTATGAAATCAGACATAGAAATTGCTCGCAGCATTGAGCTGAAGAAGATTAAGCAAGTTGCCGAAGGTGTCGGAATTCCTCGCGAGGAAGTGGAGAATTATGGCCGCTACATCGCAAAGATCCCTGAACAACTGATTGATGAAGAGAAAGTGAAGAAAAGCAATCTCATCCTGGTCACTGCTATCACGGCAACCAAAGCGGGCATTGGCAAAACTACCGTATCTATCGGTCTTGCTTTGGGACTGAATAAAATTGGAAAGAATGCGATTGTCGCTCTTCGTGAACCGTCTCTCGGTCCTTGTTTCGGAATGAAGGGAGGAGCGGCCGGTGGAGGATATGCACAAGTGCTTCCGATGGATAAGATTAACCTTCATTTCACAGGGGATTTTCACGCCATCACCTCTGCTCATAACATGATTTCGGCTTTGCTCGACAATTATCTCTATCAGAACCAGGCAAAAGGTTTCGGATTGAAAGAAATCCTTTGGCGGAGAGTGCTTGATGTGAACGACCGTTCGTTGCGCAGCATCGTTGTCGGTCTTGGACCTAAATCTAACGGGATTACCCAAGAGTCCGGTTTCGATATTACTCCTGCTTCGGAAATTATGGCGATTCTTTGTCTTTCCAAAGATGTGAGTGATTTGCGTCGTCGTATCGAAAACATCCTGTTGGGCTTCACTTATGATGACCAGCCTTTTACCGTAAAAGATCTGGGAGTGGCAGGAGCTATCACTGTGTTGCTGAAAGATGCCATCCATCCTAATCTGGTGCAGACTACGGAAGGAACCGCTGCTTTTGTACACGGCGGTCCGTTCGCTAATATTGCGCATGGTTGTAACTCTATTCTGGCCACTAAATTGGCAATGTCTTTCGGCGATTATGTAATCACAGAAGCCGGATTCGGTGCTGATCTTGGTGCAGAGAAGTTCTACAATATCAAGTGCCGCAAGAGTGGACTCCAACCGCGTCTCACGGTGATTGTCGCTACGGCACAAGGATTGAAGATGCACGGAGGTGTCAGTCTCGACCGTATCAAAGAACCGAATATGGAAGGACTGAAAGAAGGATTGCGTAATCTGGACAAACATGTTCGTAATCTTCGTTCATTCGGTCAGACGGTTATTGTAGCTTTCAATAAGTTTGCGTCCGACACCGATGAAGAAATGGAATTGCTGCGTGAGCATTGCGAACAGTTGGGAGTCGGTTTTGCCATCAACAATGCGTTCAGTGAAGGAGGAGAGGGGGCAGTAGACATGGCCCGCCTGGTGGTAGATACAATCGAAAATAATCCGTCCGAACCTTTGCGTTATACATATAAGGAAGAAGATAATATACAGCAGAAGATTGAAAAGGTGGCTACTAATATTTACGGAGCCAGCGTTATTACTTACAGCAGTATTGCACGCAACCGTATCAAACTGATCGAGAAAATGGGCATCACTCATTATCCGGTTTGTATTGCTAAAACACAGTATTCATTCTCTGCCGATCCTAAGATTTATGGCGCGGTGAACAACTTCGAGTTCCATATTAAAGATATTGTAATCAATAACGGAGCTGAAATGATTGTAGCCATTGCCGGAGAAATTCTTCGTATGCCGGGATTGCCTAAAGAACCGCAAGCATTGCATATTGATATTGTGGATGGAGAAATAGAAGGATTGAGCTGATATACACTTAAATATACACTTAAAGAACACTTGTTCTGGCGCTATGCCGATAAAAATAAATCCCCGTCTTTCCCTATAAAATGAATGTGGGATATTCCTAAAATAATAAAATTTAAGGCAACTAATTCATTGCGAGTTAGTTGCCTTTTTTGTATCTTTAAGCATTCCCCCCAAAAAACGGTTTGACGGCCAAAACGGGGGTAATTAAAAATAAAAACACATGGTAAAGATACAAAAAATCTCAGAAATCGAACCTTGTTTAGGTTTTACCGAGTTCGATATGCTTAAAAAATATCGTCAAAGTTTTGCAACGAGTGAATTAGGTCGCCTCCATTCTCTGTTCCCTTTCTCGGAACTGGCCCGACAAATGCATTTGAAGTCCTCTCCTTTTGGGCGTAAAAGTTATTTTTCTC
>NZ_GG774801.1:174208-216402 GCF_000163675.1 Bacteroides sp. D22
TGATAGAAAAGGTCGAAAAGAAAAAAAAGAAAGGCAGCATAATCTAACTAAAATAACAGGAAAAACAGGAGAGGTTTTAACTTCCCCTAAAAAAGACATGTACATAATGCATGGGTGGGAAGGAAAAAATAAGAATATGTAAACAATATTCTACAAAAAAGATAGAAGACTGGGAGAGTTGAACGAAAAAATCAAGAGAAAAGCTCACGTAAAGCAAAGCTTTTCTCTTGATTTTTTAGAAAGAGGAACATTTACTGAATATCCCTGAATGTGGAAAGACGGGGATGACTGTATATAGAGTCCAGTGTGCTTCTCTTTTCTCTTCTTGCACACTGTACGGTTGAATTCGTACTTGTTGTGGGTGATATATGACATCATATATTTCTTTTATAGTAACAAAAACGAAATTCCGGAAAGATGGTTCGAACGGGACCGTTAATAAATAAAAAAAGGCCTGCTCCTTTCGTAAAGAGCAGACCTTAAATGGGAATTAAGCTAATAACAGTTTACAATTACTAGCTTTAAAATTGTGTTTTAGTAAGCGAAAAGAGGATATTTTTTCATTGTCTCATTGACGCGTGCACGTACTTGTGCAATAACTTCCTCATTTTCTACGTTAGACAATACAGTCTCGATCATTTCTGCAATTTCGAGCATCAAGTCTTCTTTTGCACCACGAGTTGTGATAGCAGGAGTACCCAAACGGATACCGGAAGTCTGGAAAGCCGAACGGCTGTCGAACGGAACCATGTTCTTGTTAACGGTAATATCAGCAGAAACCAATGCTTTTTCTGCCACTTTACCTGTCAGATCAGGATATTTGCTACGCAGGTCGACCAACATAGAGTGATTGTCTGTACCACCGGAAACGATGGTAAAGCCACGGTCGATCAAAGCCTGTGCAAGTACGGCAGCATTTTTCTGTACTTGTTTAGCATATTCCTTAAATTCAGGTTGCAGGATTTCGCCGAAAGCAACTGCTTTAGCAGCAATTACATGTTCCAACGGTCCGCCTTGGATACCCGGGAAAACGGCAGAATCCAGTAATTGAGACATCATTTTGATCTCACCTTTCGGAGTTTTCTTACCCCATGGATTGGGGAAATCCTTACCCATCATGATGACACCACCACGAGGTCCGCGAAGTGTTTTATGTGTAGTAGAAGTGACGATATGTGCATATTTAACCGGATTTTCGAGCACTCCGGCAGCGATCAGACCGGCAGGATGAGCCATGTCGATCATCAGGATAGCGCCTACTTTGTCAGCGATTTCACGCATACGTTTGTAATCCCATTCACGAGAGTATGCAGAACCACCACCGATAATCATTTTTGGTTTTTCACGAAGAGCGACTTCTTCCATCTGGTCGTAATCAACGCGTCCTGTTTCCTGATTCAGGTTATATTCGCAAGGAGTATAGATGATACCGGAAGTGTTCACTAATGAACCGTGAGACAGGTGTCCGCCGTGTGCCAGATTTAATCCCATGAATTTGTCGCCCGGATTCAGAACAGCAAGGAAAACAGCAGCATTAGCTTGTGCTCCCGAGTGTGGCTGTACGTTTGCCCATTCAGCGCCGAAAATTTCTTTCAGGCGGTCGATAGCGATTTGTTCGCTTTGGTCTACTACTTCGCAACCTCCGTAGTAACGTTTGCCGGGATAACCTTCTGCGTACTTGTTAGTCAGGCAAGAACCCATTGCCTGCATTACTTGGTCACTCACAAAGTTTTCTGATGCAATCAGCTCGATTCCTTTCAACTGACGTTGATGCTCTTTTTCGATGATGTCGAAAATGATGTCGTCTCTTTTCATTCTTTTATAAGTAAGATTAAATTTCTAATTCGAGATACCTATTTTAAGCGCACAAAGTTAATGAAAATAAATAAAGAATGAAGGAACAGTAAGAAAAATGTTAGTAAAAAGCGGGATTTAATGATATTTTATTCTTAAAGAATGAATCCCAGTGAAAAACTTAACGCGCTGTCACGGCGACGGAAAATAATGTTGCTCACACCCGTACTGCCGTCGGAGTTGATATTGTCATAAATGATAGACTTGGAGATGTTTCCTATACCTTGTTCGTAGCGGAAATCGAAGAAGATACGTGAGATGTTGACACCTACGCCAATCACTGCGCTGACATTGAACGGATACAACTTTTCGTGAATACCCTTTTGGTCGAAATTCTTAAAAGTGATTTCATTGTGCTTTCCCCATAGGTAGCGAAGCTTGGGACCTGCGAAGATAGACATTCCGTAAGGTCCTTTTTTCACTACGTTATATCCATATAGAACGGGAAAATCGACACTGTGCAACACCGATTGCACCGAAGCGTAATCAGGCTCGATGGCAGGATGCTGGGAACCGAGTTTGTCGAAAGTAATCTCACATTTGCTTACATTATACGACACTTCAGGCTGAATGAAATGTTTTTTCATATTGATGCGCATGAAGAGAGCACCGAAATAACCAATCTTATAGTTATTCTGCACCTCATCGATAGTTACATCTTTAATTTTCAGTTCAGACACCATGAACATGGAAGAGTTGAAGCCCGCTTTGATACCGATATTTATTTTTTTTGTGTTGGGACGGTCTACTCTGTCTGCGTTATAATTCTGTCCGACAACCGGGCTGCCGGCTGCAACTAATAAACCTAAAAAAATGAATTTACGCAGCATATCCATGACAGTATCGTTCCTTTTATGATTTTTTCTTTTCTACACTCCAACCGAACTTACCGATTTTCTCTCCCAAATTGTAATATCCTCCGTGCACATATACCAGCGGATTAGCTTCCGCCAGTTCCAGCTTTCCGGTTTCGGGGTTCAGGTTCCGTTCATCGGCACGCACATTTACTACGTCGGCAATAAACATATCATGTGAGCCAAGAGAGATGATTTCTTTTACACGACATTCAATGCAAAGGGGTGATTCTTCAATCAGCGGTGCACTGACCACCGTACACTGTCCGGGTGTCAGTTTCATCTCTTCGAATTTATGATAATCACGTCCCGAACGAACTCCGCACCAGTCGGTGGCAAAAGCCATGTCTTTGGTTGTCAGGTTGATGACAAACTCCATGTTCTTTTTGATAATATCGTATGAGTGGCGTTCCGGACGTACGGATATATAACACATGGGCGGGTTCGTGCAAATCGTACCCGTCCATGCTACTGTGAACATATTATATTCGCTTTCCTCTTTTCCGCAACTGACTAGTACAGCCGGCAGCGGATAAATCATCGTTCCTGGTTTCCAGTCCTGTTTCATAGTTGTCATTTTTTTCACCACAGATTACACAGATTAACACAGATATAGATGTTATTGTCCCATAAAATAAAAATCTGTGTGAATCCGTGTAATCTGTGGTGAGCTGAAGTTAGAGGATTGTTATCTCTTCACGTCTCTGTTCTTTTTCGCAATAATGGCATTTCACGATGCAATTATCCTTATCTATCACATGAAAGATGGTGCTCATCGGTTCATTGTTGGTAATACATTTCGGATTGGCACATTTCACGATGCCACGAAGCTCATCCGGCATTTTTACCTCTTTCTTTTCCACTACCTCGTAATCGCGGATAATATTCAGTTTGACGTGCGGTGCTACTACCGAAATACGGTTGATCTCTTCGTCACAAAAGAATTTATCTGCAATTTTGATGATTCCTTTTTTACCCAGCTTCTTGCTGTCGAGGTTGAATCCGATCGTGATATTGCTTGTCATTTGTTCCACACCGAGCAGTTGCACTACGGTGAAGAGCTTTTCAGATGGGATATGGTCAATCACTGTTCCGTTTTTCAGGGCAGCTACTTGCAATGCTTGTTTATTTTCGCTCATAATAAAATATCGTTTTTAACGTCCTCTAATGTGATACCTAATACATCGCAAAGGATTGCTTCGCGGGCATACAGACCGTTTTGTGCCTGTTGGAAATAATATGCTTTCGGGTTGTCATCCACATCGTAAGCAATTTCGTTGACACGGGGAAGCGGGTGCAGGATACGCAGGTTCGGACGTGTGTTTTCCAACATTTTGTTACGGAGAATATATACATTCTTCACCCGTTCATATTCCATCAGGTCGGTGAAACGTTCGCGTTGTACACGGGTCATATACAGAATATCGGCGTCGGCGATAATCTCTTCGGAAAAGTCTGTATGTTCAACGTATTTTATTTGGTGCGTTTTGCAGTAAAGTTTGTATTCTTCCGGCATTTTCAATTCTTCGGGAGCGATAAAATGGAAAGTCGGATTAAAGTGTCGCATCGCCATCAGCAAAGAATGTACGGTGCGGCCGTATTTCAAGTCACCCACCAGGAAAATATTCAAATTTTCCAGCGTTCCTTGCGTCTTGTAGATAGAGTAAAGATCGAGCATCGTCTGCGACGGGTGCTGGTTAGCTCCATCACCTGCATTGACAATGGGCACCGGGGCTACTTCGCTGGCATATCGTGCAGCTCCTTCGAGATAGTGTCGCATGACGATAATATCTGCATAGTTACTCACCATCATGATCGTGTCTTTAAGTGTTTCCCCTTTGGAAGAGCTGGTGGCCTTGGGGTCAGAGAATCCGATTACTCGTGCACCGAGACGGTTGGCAGCTGTTTCAAAACTCAAGCGGGTACGGGTGGAAGGTTCGAAGAACAGGGTTGCTACTACCTTTCCTTGTAATAACCGGCGATTGGGGTTCATTTCAAACTGCTTCGCCATTTCGAGCATGTAGAGGATTTTTTCTTTAGAATGTTCGGCAATGGTTACTAAACTTCTGTTTTCCATTTTGTTATCTTTTATGTGGATAGAACTTGTTTTACCGGAGCGTAAAGGTACGAAGAATTTGTGAAAAGCACAGATTTTTCGTACCTTTTTTATCAGCTTTTAATCAGTCGGTTTATTTCCGTCCGCTGGCTAGTGCTGCAATGATATATTTCCCCGGTGCTCCGATTTTGCTCCAGGCCGTATTGGAGAGTAGTTTCCATACTTGGGTGCCTTTCCTGCCATAGTCTGATAACCGGAGAATTGTCTGCCTCTCCTTCAAATTAGTCACTTTGTGGCGTTCCAGGCTTTCTATCAGTCCGTTCATGTTGTGTGTGGCCTGATTGTATGCATACCCCGGAATTTCAAACGAAGCATCGCTTATTTCTTCTTCTTCAGTATTTAGTTTAGTTTCCTTTAGTTTAGTTTGTCGAGAAATGTCTGCATTTTCAGAACTCACCTCCTCTTGAGTTGGAAAAATGTTAGCATTTTCCTTGTTCAACTCATCCTTGTGTATCCTTTTTCTCTGTTTGGTCTCTAATAAATAAGGTAGTTGTGAGAAATCTATTTTTCTTCGTGTCGTAGCTTCGAACCACACTCTTTGAATCTGTTCCGAAGTGAGTATACCGTGTTTCTCGTAGGTTTCTTTATGGAAAAATCCTTTTTCCAATAACAGATCGACAATCTTTTCCATCATGTCCTCTTTGATCCCGCCACCTACTTTGCGGACGAAAATTAGATTTTGTTCTTTCCCCCAAGAGATGTAATATCCCTCTTTATAGATTTTGCAAAGCAATCTCATGACCATGTAAGAAGCTAACACTCCGAATTTTGCTTCTAATAATTCCATCACTTCTTCGTCAAAAAAGTTTGCCGGTGTCGGGAAGTAAGGTATCCCTTTATTAATCATATTCATTATTCAGTATTTTTTATTATAAACTATACAATGGCTTTCCATTCCATCAGGTTTCCGATCATGAATCTTCTCCATCCTTTTTGTTCTTCACTCCAATAGATAATAGACTCTTGTTGTGCTGTGATATTAAATTCTCTATGAAAGAATTTTTCATATCCTACCAGTGTTCCTCTTTCCAGGCAGAACGTACCATCCTGCTTATGAAAAGCTATCATTGCATTTCCATACAACATGTGTTCTATTAGTTTAATGCACTCCTGTACAATTCTCTCTGCACATTTATCCGAAATCCCCTTTTCGGCAGTAATACGTTTTTTCCATACTAATTTGCAAGCTTCCAACTTGCCTTTCTTGATCTTTTGTCTCATTTTCTTCTGTTTTTTGATTGAAAAATTAAGTTTTTATTTAAACATAAATATCCCCTGTCGGATAGTGACGGTATGCTGTTGTCATAGCGTTACTATCCTTTCATTATAGTGACGCTATGACAACAGCATACCGTCACTATTTTTTGAGAGAAATTCTTGTTGTTTTCCGACCGGTTGAAAACGGCGGCGAAGGTAGGTCTTATATTTCACTTGTCCCATTATTTTTTCTTAGTACTTGCTTTTAAGCTTTTCAGCCTGTTCTCTTTTTTCCTTTTTCTCTTTCATATATTCTTCTTCGACAGACTTTTTCAATGCCGCCAATTCTGCATGTATACTGCTAAGTTCCATTAACTTATAGCCGCCATGCTTGTGAATGTATAATACTTTTTGGTCATAGATATATTGGGCCAGATTTATCAGCTTTTTTTTCTTAGGATGGTGGAAATATCCATCGATAAAGATTCTCAAATGCATGGTGAGATAAAGGCGGATATCTCCACTGATTGCTATTCTGTTTTCCAGCTCTTCTTCACTGATGATTTCTTCCTTTGACTGTCTTCCAGGGGCTTTTCCCACTGTTTGAACATTTCTTTTTGCTTTGTTGTTTTTACTTCCTTTTTTAGATTTTTCGCTTCTCATAATTAGTTAATTTTTGCAATATTAATGAATGTTAATTCGAAAATAATATCTGGAAAGTGAAATTGAACCTGCAAAAAGATTTGTTCTTTTGTCGCTTGCCAAATAGTATATATATAAAATAACTAGTGATGCAAATGATGAATAAAAATGGATTTAGTCGATGTGGTGAGAACTACATCAATCGTTTACGAAAGGAAGGGCGTTATTCTACGGCGCACGTTTATAAGAACGCCCTTTATTCTTTCGGGAGGTATTGTGGTACATTGAATGTGTCGTTCAAGCAAGTTACCAAGGAACGTTTACGACGTTATGGTCAGTATCTTTATGAGTGTGGTTTGAAGCCCAATACGATTTCTACGTATATGCGTATGCTTCGTAGTATTTACAATCGGGGAGTGGAAGCGGGGAGTGCCCCTTATGTTCCTCGATTGTTTCATGATGTCTATACAGGTGTGGATGTCCGGCAAAAGAAAGCTTTGTCTGCCGGTGAATTACATAAGCTTTTGTATGAAGATCCCAAATCGGAACGTTTACGTCGTACACAAATTATTGCCGCCCTGATGTTTCAGTTTTGTGGAATGTCATTTGCTGATTTGGCACATTTGGAAAAATCAGCTTTAGATCAGAGCGTGTTGCGCTATAATCGAATCAAGACGAAAACTCCTATGAGCGTAGAAGTATTGGATACCGCCAGGGGAATGATAAATCAACTCCGGAGTAATCAGGAACCCATTCCCGATTGTCCGGACTATCTGTTTGATATACTTTGTAGTAACAAAAAACGGAAGGATGAAAGGGCATATCGTGAATATCAGTCTGCTCTTCGGAATTTTAATAATCGTTTGAAAGATTTGGCGAGAGTTTTACGGTTGAAATCTCCGGTTTCTTCTTATACACTGCGCCATTCTTGGGCAACGACAGCGAAGTATCGTGGAGTGCCAATTGAAATGATCAGTGAATCATTGGGGCATAAATCTATAAAAACGACACAAATCTATTTAAAAGGTTTTGAACTCAAAGAACGTACAGAGGTAAATAAAGGGAATTTATCTTACATTAGAAACTATCGTTTAGGTTGATAGTTAACGATAAAGTGTTAGAAATCAAGGGCGAAATGTTTCCGTTACTTCTTAGGTAACGGATAATTATTCGGTGCAAAGATATGCAAAAATACAAATAGTAAACAAGTAAAATCTTCTTTTTTTTCTGAATTGTTGAAATATGCAACAAAAATATATCAGGACATGATGATTCTGTTTGATCATGCCTGAAATTCCTGTACTCTGTTTCCAAAGATGTTTTCCCTTCACGTAGGTTAGAAAAACATCTTTGTAGGCAGTTCCTGTCCATGTTTTTCTGCTTTCATCTGTTTTTCTGTGAATGAGTACCTTATCCGTTACCTAAGAAGTAACGGAAAAATAAGGGGTAAAAAAGTATGATTCTAACGAAAGAAACTTTAAGTGCTGGGCCTAATATTGGGACAGGGGAAGGCGTAGCACACTCTAAACGCTGGTATGTTGCTCTGGTTCGTATGCATCATGAGAAGAAAGTAGCCGAACGTTTAGACAAAATGGGGATTGAAAATTTTGTACCAGTCCAGCAAGAGGTACATCAATGGAGCGACCGCCGTAAAGTGGTTGAATCCGTGTTGCTTCCGATGATGGTTTTTGTACATGCTGATCCTAAAGAGCGTAAAGAGGTTCTTTCCTTTTCTACCGTTAGTCGGTATATGGTAATGCGTGGTGAGAGCAGTCCGACTATCATTCCTGATGAACAAATGGCTCGTTTCCGTTTTATGCTTGACTATTCCGAAGAGGCAATCTGTATGAATAGTGCTCCTTTGGCACGTGGTGAAAAAGTGCGTGTCATTAAAGGTCCCTTGACAGGGCTTGTAGGAGAACTTGTTACGATAGATGGCAGAAGTAAGATTGCTGTCCGGTTGAATATGCTGGGGTGTGCTTGTGCGGATATGCCGGTGGGATATGTGGAACCATTTAAATAGACACAGAATAAAAGCTACTTTGTGTCCATCTCAAAACAGTTTACTTATTTTCTAAAATTGAAATAAGCTTTTATGAAAGGAATAGTTTTAGCTGGTGGTTCAGGCACTCGTCTGTATCCTATTACCAAAGGAGTGAGTAAGCAGTTGCTTCCTATCTTTGACAAGCCTATGATTTATTATCCGATTTCAGTCCTTATGTTGGCTGGAATCCGTGAGGTCCTGATCATTTCCACTCCTTATGATCTTCCGGGTTTCAAGCGTCTTCTGGGTGATGGCTCCGACTACGGAGTACGGTTTGAATATGCCGAACAACCATCCCCGGACGGTCTGGCTCAAGCTTTTATTATCGGTGAAGACTTCATCGGCAATGATTCCGTCTGTCTGGTATTAGGTGATAATATCTTCTATGGCCAAAGTTTTACCCACATGTTGCAGGAGGCTGTCCGTACAGTCGAGGAAGAGCAGAAAGCAACTGTATTCGGTTATTGGGTTGCTGATCCCGAACGTTATGGAGTTGCTGACTTTGACAAGGATGGAAATGTTTTGAGCATTGAAGAGAAACCTGCAAACCCAAAATCCAACTATGCTGTAGTGGGACTCTATTTCTACCCCAATAAAGTGGTGGATGTAGCCAAACATATACAACCTTCTCCCCGTGGAGAGTTAGAAATCACTACTGTTAATCAGGAATTTCTCAATGACCACCAATTAAAGGTTCAACTGTTAGGCCGTGGTTTTGCCTGGCTTGATACCGGCACGCACGATTCTCTTTCCGAAGCCAGTACTTTTATTGAAGTGATTGAAAAGCGTCAGGGATTGAAAGTAGCGTGTCTTGAAGGTATTGCCCTGCGTCATGGCTGGATAACAGCGGATAAAATGCGTGAGCTGGCCAAGCCCATGCTAAAGAACCAATATGGCCAGTACCTTTTAAAAGTGATAAATGAACTGGGACTGGAATAATGCCATATTCCTTTCCGGTAATTTAAATAACTAATAAACACTAATCACAGTGGAAATAATCAAAACTGCTATAGAGAGTGTTGTCATCATTGAACCCCGCCTTTTTAAAGATGACCGTGGTTACTTTTTCGAATCCTTCTCTCAACGTGAATTTACAGAAAAGGTCCGTAAGGTAGATTTTGTCCAGGATAATGAAAGTAAATCCAGCTATGGTGTTTTACGTGGTCTTCATTTTCAGAAACCACCTTATGCCCAGAGTAAACTGGTACGTGTCATTAAAGGCTCTGTCCTTGATGTGGCTGTCGATATCCGTAAAGGCTCACCAACATTTGGAGAGCATGTATCAGTGGAATTGACTGAAAGAAACCACTGTCAGTTCTTTATTCCGCGTGGATTTGCCCATGGCTTTGTTGTTTTGACGGAAGAGGTTATTTTTCAGTATAAATGTGACAACTTCTATGCTCCCCAATGTGAAGGTGCCTTGGCTTGGGATGATCCCGCGTTGAAAATTGACTGGAAGGTTCCTGCTGATAAAATAATCCTTTCCGAGAAGGACAAACATCACGAACGTCTGGAAGAAGCCAGCTGGTTATTTGATTATAACGAAAATCTGTATTAAGTTCAATGAATATTCTAGTGACAGGAGCTAACGGTCAGCTTGGTAATGAGATGCGCCGTGTTTCATCAGTCAGCTCCAACCAATATATTTTTACCGATGTGGCAGAGTTGGATATAACCAGTCGTGATTCTATTCGTAAAATGGTCAATGACATCCAAATTCATGTCATCGTTAATTGCGTAGCCTATGCTATGTAGATAGAGTAATTGCGCTGATAATCTTTATTATATGTTTTACAAGCATAAGGGTGCAACAAAAATATTACCAAAGACTTGCTTAATGCAACAGATTATCAAACTGTGAAAAAATAGTGGATTTATCAAATAAAGATGTCTCAAGTAACAGACAATAATAAACGTATAGCGAAGAATACACTCCTTCTCTACGTTCGTATGCTCTTTATGATGATCGTGAGTTTGTATACATCACGTGTCATATTGAATGCTTTGGGAGTTGAAGATTTTGGTATATATAATGTTGTTGGTGGCGTTGTGGCTATGTTTTCAGTAATATCGGGCTCATTGTCTACTGCTATTAGTCGATTTATTACCTTTGAATTAGGGAAAGGTGATCAATGTAAACTGAATAAAATATTTTCAGCATCGGTTACTATTCAAATGTTGTTATCTTTGATTATTGTCGTATTAATAGAATCTATTGGCGTATGGTTTCTTAATTCTAAGATGACTATTCCAGTAGATAGAATAGTGGCAGCTAACTGGGTACTTCAATTTTCTATTGTCACTTTTGTCATAAATCTTATAAGTGTTCCATATAATGCGGAAATCATAGCGCATGAGAAGATGTCAGTTTTCGCATATATCTCCATATTAGAGGTTATAGGCAAACTGACCATTGCATTTTTGATTGTCGTTTCGCCTATTGACAGACTAGTTTTCTATGCCATTCTTATGTGTTTGGTTGCGGCTGTTATTCGACTAACCTACACTTGTTACTGTCGTAAACATTTTGAAGAATGTACTTATCACTTTTGCTGGGATAGAAAATTATTGAAGAGTATGTTTGGCTTTGCCAGTTGGAATTTTATAGGAGCATCAGCTTTTGTGTTAAGAGAACAAGGTGTTAATGTAATTTTAAATGTTTTTTGTGGACCAGTTGTTAATGCTGCTAGAGGAGTATCTACACAAGTAAATAGTGCTATAATAGGATTTGTTAATAATTTTATGATGGCGTTGAATCCGCAAATTACTAAATCGTATGCGTCTGGGAATAAGGAGTATATGTTTGCTCTATTACATCAAGGTGCCCGATTATCCTTTTATATGCTTCTCTTTTTATCTTTACCTATTCTGATAAATACTGAATATATTTTACTTTTATGGTTGAAGACAGTTCCTCAATTTACTATTATTTTTGTTCAACTCACATTGATTTTAGCTATGGTAGAATCTATTTCAAGTCCTTTAGTTACGGCATTGTTGGCAACTGGAAAGATTAAGAATTACCAAATAATTGTAGGGGGATTAAACTTGTTGAATTTTCCTATTTCATATATTGCATTAAAAGTAGGTTTCTCTCCATATTCTACTATGTATATAGCGTTAACGATTTCTGTGTTATGCTTATTGTTAAGGTTGTTGTTTTTAAAAGGAATGATAGGATTATCAGCATTATCTTTTATAACAAAAGTGATATTAAATGTAATGTGTGTAACCATAATTTCAGCGCTAGTTCCTTTGCTGTTGAAAATCTCTATAAACAGTATAAATTTATTTGCTTTTATAGGTAATATTCTTACCTGTTTTATATCAGTATCAATTACAATATTTTATGTTGGTTGTAAAAGACAAGAAAGGCAAGTTGTAATTTCTTTTATTAGGAATAAAATAAAAAAACGTGGATAAAAAAAAAGTGTTACTTCTGGGAGGAACAGGAACTCTTAGTATGGGAGTTCTTAAAGAAGCTTTAAATAAAGGTTGGGATATAACTGTACTAAATCGTGGAATACATAAAAAACATATTCCGGATAGCGTACATAGAATCATAGGTGATTTTAAAAAAGTTGAAACTTGGAAAGAAGCATTGCATTCATGTAATTTCGATGTGGTTGTTGACTTTTTATCACGTAATCCTGCGGATATATCTCGGGTTTTTCCTATATTAAAGAATAATTGTAAACAATACATATTTATTTCTTCTGCTTGCGTTTATCGAAGAAATGAGGAAGATTTTCCGATAAAAGAAGATTCGCCTAAACCCAATATAAATTGGGATTACAATGTTGAAAAATATAATTCGGAAAAAGAGTTGGTCAAGTTATCTCAAAATGCACCATGCTATTATACTATAATCCGTCCTTATATTACATATGATGACGAAAGGATACCATTTGGAATAGCTCCCTCTTATAAATATCATAGAACAATTATTGAAAGATTAAAAAATGGAAAACCGATGTTTGTTTGGAATGAAGGTAATAACATAACGACATTAACTTATGTTTCAGATTTTGCTAAAGGTGTGGTTGGGTTATTTTCTAATAATGCAGCAATAAATGAAGATTTTCACATAACGAGTGATTATCAATATACATGGAATGATTTTTGGAGTATTTTTCTTGCTAAATTGAATTTAAAAAGTACTATATATCATGTAGATGCCAAAGATATAACAAAATATATGCCTTCTGAAAAGCAGCTATTAATGGGGGATCGGGGATTAGATGCCTCATTTGATAATAAAAAAATAAAAAAGGCTGTTCCATCTTTAACGTTTGAATTTAATCTGGAAAAAGGTATTGATAATTTGATAAAATATTACAATGAACTTGATTCTTGGAATTATGATTATAGATATGATGCGATAATAGATAAAATGTTGGCAAAACAATCTCTAAGATGTTTTTACATTAAATATGAAAAGGCCTATCGTTCTTCTTGGTTAATTTATCATATCTATAGATATCTCCCATATAAAATGGCGAATAAATTATGCAGAGTAATAAAAATAAATCAATAGATTTCAAAAGTTCAGTATTTACCTGTAATAAACTAAATTGCAGTGGTTGTGGTGCATGTGCTCAAATATGCTCAAAACATGCAATTGATATGGTAGAAGATAATGAAGGCTTCTTATTTCCAATATTAAATCAAGAGAAATGTGTGCAATGTGGATTATGTGATAAAATTTGTCCTGAAGTTAATTCACACCAATCAAACGTAGGAGAATATAAACAATGTTTTGCTGCAACTAATAAAGATAATGATTATTCACGTATGAGTGCGACTATTGGCGCTTGTACAATGATGGCCGAGTATGTTTTATCTATAGGCGGATATGTTTTTGGGGTTATTCTAGATGAAGATGAATGGAAAGCAAAACATAGATGTATAGATAATTATTCTCTTTTGCAAGAAGCTAGAAATTCAAAATATATTCAAAGCGATACAGGAAGTACATATTCTCTGGCTAAACAACTTCTAAATAAAGATAAAACTGTACTTTATATAGGGACACCTTGTCAAATTGCAGGATTAAAAGCCTTTTTGCAAAAAGAATATAAAAAATTGTATACAATAGATTTGATTTGTCATGGTGTATACAGTTATAGGTTACTTCAAAAAGAAGTAGATTATTGGAGTTGCAAGTTTAGTAGAGGTAAAGTAAGTAATTTTAGATTTAGAAGTAAGGAGAAATATCCATGGATATACGGTGGTGTTATTAATTTTGATATCAGTAACAATAAGAGTAATACTCATATAGAAATACATGGAAGTTGTTCGCCTCTTTATCGTTGCTATGCCTATAGTGGAGATGGTATTAATTATACGCTTAGAGAATCCTGCTATTCTTGTCAATTTAGAGATACCAATCGTTTTGGAGATATAACAATAGGTGATGCATGGGGAATGTCAAAAAAACGTTCTGAACTTTTTCAGAAAAAGAATCTAAGGAAAGGAATATCATTAATATTATGCAATACTCTTAAAGGGAAATTTCTTTTAGATCATATTGATAGCCAAGTTAATTTAGTTGAATTATCAAAAAATGAGGCTTTCTCTCAAGATGCATTGAAAAGTTCCAACAGAATGATTCCCAAGGAAAGATATCTTATTTATAATAATTTGGACAATGAAGATTGGGGGACTTTAATTGAAAAAAATCTTCATGTTAATTTTGACAAATTAAGAACGATGTATCATATTCACGAGGTGAAGAAAACAATTAAAGAAGTAATTGAAGAAATGATTTTTTATAATAGATGGAAAAGGTGAAATATTATCCATATTTGGATACTTTGAAAGTAAGTAAGATCTTAAAAAGATTATTGTTTGGTTTATGAGATTGATTTTACATTTGCGTGCTATCAAATATGGCTTAATTTGGTATGTAATAAATAGTTTTGTGTCTAACTTCCCAAGTATAAGATTAAGATATTATATTCTTAAATTCTTTGGAATGAATTTAGCCAAAAATGTTCGATTTTATCAAGGATTTCACATAAGAAATCCTAAGGGAATTACCGTTAATGATGGCGTCTCTATTGGTCCTAGAGTTTTGTTGGATGGTCGTAAGGGCTTGGTTATAGGTAAAAATGTAGTGATTGCATACGAAGCAATTATATGGACATTAAATCATGATTACAACGACATATACTTTGCTGGCAAAGGATCATCTGTCGCTATTGGCGATTATGCTTGGATTTGTTGTCGGTCGATAATACTTCCTGGCATTACCATTGGGGAAGGAGCTGTAGTTGCATCAGGTGCGATTGTAACAAAAGATGTTCCCCCATATACTATTGTAGGAGGAACACCTGCTAAAATTATTGGATATCGTGAGAAGAAAGCATATAGTTATGGGTATCATAAAAACAGCTCAATAGAATATTTTATATAAAATGATTTTGTCTGCTTATAAAAAAATAAGTGTAGCGAAAAAAGCTGTTATATATCTTACGTTATTTATAGCTTTTTGTGGATGGTCTTCAATATATTTAGACTGGGGAGGATGGCTGTCTAAACCTTCATTTTTTATTGGTTTCTTCTTATTTTGCTTGTGTATCTATTATTGTCGGCGAATAACAAGCGGAGAGATGACTAATGTTGTGAATTGGACCTTAATTTCAGCATTTTCCAGCATTATTCCTGCTTTGGGAGATTGGGATGCTAGTTTTCTTTCTTACTTTTATGGGTATATTGCAACCTATTATGGATTGTTCTTTTATTATCTGTTGAGAACATGGAAAGTGAGCCCAAATGCTTTTATGAAAATAGTAACTGTATTTTGTTTTATTTGGGTAACTATTGAAATTGGTCAGCAATTTACGTATCCTGAATATTGGTTTTTAGGTCGCCAAAATGAATGGAACATAGTTGAGAACCGTATGGGGCTTTGGAGATTCTACATTTGGGGTATTGATTTTGTAATGTTAGCCTTTGCATTTTATGCAGGTAAAGTTCTTTCCTCGGAACAATATTCAAAGGTTGATATTATTTATTTTATCATTTTTACTGTGGGTATTCTATGCTATTGTTCAAGGAAGCATATTGTCGCAGTCGTTGTAGTGATTACGTATGCTATATTAACGATAGAAAGCAAACATAAATGGAAGATCAGGATTATTTGTTTGGTCGTGATGGCGATTCTTTTCTATAGTTTTTATGAAGATTATTTAGCAGTGAGCGCAGAAGCTGATGATTTACAAGGTGCCGGTGAGGACTTCATTCGTTATCTTGCTGCCAAATATTTTATAGTGGATTTTTCTAATTCACCTCTTTATCCGATATTTGGGACAGGGTGGGGGAGTTTGGCTCTTGGTAATAAACTAGAGTATTGTAAACACGTACTACACTTTTATATTTCAGATGTTGGAATTATAGGTTATTATTCCACAGTCGGCTTAGTTGGAGTTTCTGCTATTATTTTTTACATATACAAATTTATCAGAAATTGGAAATATATTGATTTGGGGTATAAAATGTTCTTTATTATGAAAATGATTCTTGTTGTATTTGACTTCTGGATGTGCTGGGCTATTGGTATAATTGCTTATGGAACATTTTTATATCTATTGGATGAAAATATAAAGGAGAATAAACTTATTAAGAGTAAATTATGAATATTGGAATACTAACATTTTATAAAGTTGCAAATTTTGGAGCTAATATACAGGGGGTATCTACATACTGTTATTTGAAAAATGCAGGACACAATCCGATCTTCTTGAACTATCTTTCCCATCGAACAGAAGATGAACTTGAAAAGGGTTATAATGATAGTATTCAAGTAAAAGCACATTTGGATTTTGTAAACAATGTTTGTATTAATCAAACTGAAAATTTATATGGTTCTAAAGATATCGAAAGAATGATTAATGAATACCTTCTTGATGCTATTATAATAGGTTCTGATGCTGTAGTACAACATCATCCTCTTTTTTCAAGAATTCATAAAGGAAGAAGGAAGCCTTTTTATATAGCTCATCCGGTACCTGAGAGAATGTTTCCTAATCCGTTTTGGGGAATCGGTTTTGCTATTATGATTCCAACAGCAATGATGTCTGTATCGAGTCAGAACTCCAAATATAGTCAGTTTTCGAAATCATTGAAAAGTAAAATGCGAGAAACTTTAGCTAATATGAAATACATTTCTGTTAGAGATACATGGACTCGTGATATGATGTTGGCAATAGGGACCCCACAAAACATTGAAGTTACTCCTGATCCTGTTTTTTCTTTCAATTATAATGCGGGAGCATTAGTTCCGTCAGAAGAGGATATTAGAAATCGTTTCAATTTACCTAAGCAGTATGTATTGGTATCTCTTCATTCTCAAAGTTTATCAGTTAACATTCTCGACGAATTAAATCAAAAGCTTAAAAATCATGGAAAAGAATGTGTCGCTTTCCCAATGCCTAACGGTATTAAGTTTCAACATAATTTTGATTATCAAGTCAATGTGCCTCTATCGCCTATTGATTGGTATGCACTCATAAAATATTCAAGTGGATATGTAGGTAGTAATATGCATCCTATTATAGTTAGCTTGCACAATGCGGTACCCTGTTTTAGTATTGACCATTGGGGAACAAAAGATTTTTTTAATCGGACAGTTAGAGATGGTTCAAGCAAAGTAGAGCATATTATGGGAGTTTTTAGCTTGAAAGCAAATGTAAGACCTATTAATGCGGGTGTTTGTGAAGTTTCAGCAGAACAGATTGTAACTGCTTTGCAGAATTTTCCCAAAGAAAAAGTAAGAGCTGTTGCTGCAGAGCGTTATGAACAATATAAGAAGATGATGGAAGATATAATTGATAGCTTACAAAAAAGATAGGAATTATGAGAATACTTATAATTTCCAAATGTCCTACGCATCCTACAAATGCAGGAAATAGATGGTGGATATTGTCACAAGCAGAAATGTTTAAGTCGTTAGGGCATGATGTGTATTTTCTCCATATTAGTGAGATGCCATTGAGACAAAACTCCAAAGCATATTTTGAAAGTATTGAGGAATCGAAAAAATATTGGGGAGATAGATATTACTTGTTTACTGTCAGTAAACTACAAAAGATCAAGATGACTTTGATTAAGTATTACCGTAAGAATTTCTGTCACGGTTTTTATCAGGTAGATGATCAATACCCTTATGGCTTGGAAAATATGGTAAATAGGCTTGATGAACAGATTCATTTTGATGTTTGCGTAATCAATTATTATTATTTATCTCGGCTGTTTGAATTTATCCATATTCCTAAGAAGGCAATAGCAACCCATGATTGTATTGCATACAAGAATCTCAAAGTTGGTATGCCTACTATGTGTATCACTGCGGATACCGAGGCAAAGGCAATGCAAAGATGTCCACATATCTTTGCTCTTCAGGAAGTAGAAGCCGATTATTTTCAACTTCTTTCACCTAATAGCGAGGTGTACATTTTATATGGTAAATATGGATATCATCCTCAACCTGTGGTGGGAAATCATAATCTGTTATTTCTTTCTGGAAATAATGAATTTAATCAAAATGGAATAAAGTGGTTTATTAAAGACATTTTTCCTTTCATAAGAAAGACATTTCCTGATGCTGAGCTTGTAGTAGGTGGAGGAATCTGTAAAATGATGTCAAGCCAGAATAATATAGATGGGGTGAAAGTTTTAGGGTATATAGATAATCCTGCAAATTTTTACGCTCAAGGAGATGTGGCTATTAATCCTGTGTATCAGGGAACTGGATTGAAAATTAAAACATTTGAATCCATATCCTTCGATAAAGTTGTAATGGTTCATCCTCATAGTATGGCGGGGATATTTAAAAAAGAAAGTGCTCCTCTTTTTGCGTCAACTAATCCAATTGAATGGGTAGAATACCTTCAAAAAATATGGGACAATGTTGCCGAAATTGATAATGTGAAAATTCAAAATAAAGTTTATCTTGCAGAAATGGATAGATTTGTTATTGCCGAGTACAAAAAGTTTTTAGGCTAATTTTATACAAATTGTTCTTGTGCCAGGAATCTAATAATCAGGAAGAAATTTTATATCATGAAGAGTTATTAAGAAAGCTTGATGTCTATTTTCAAAAAAAGTTGGGACATAACTTGTCAAATGGGCTTAGGAATTCTAAACTATCAGTATTTATATGGATGTTTAGGCGTTGTAAATATAATATTGATTTTAAAGCATTTGTATATGCTCTTTCTGAAGCATTCAAATAAAAGTGTCTTAGCTTGCTTGTTCCAAAATATATTTTTATCGGTCAACCCAAAGTGGCATAAATGCTTCAATGTGATATGGCCTTGTTTTTATCTAATTTTTTAAGTGGACTTAAATATGGAAAATGAAATTAAATCTCTTTTAGAGAAGAGTAATTATTCAGCTATTATTAAAATATTTCAGCAGGCTTCTAAAGAAGAAAGGATTAAAATAATAGTAGTGGTAGGGGCTGTTATAGGTACGAGTGTTGTACTTAAAAAATTCTATGATTTTTTGAGGAGTTTAATATAAGGAATGTAAGTGAGATTAACTTTATGATCGTTCATAAGCTCCTCTTCGTCTTGGAGCTGGCTGGAGGAGGAAGTGATGTTTCACCTTATAGTGATATTTATGGAGGATTGATATTGAATGCACCATCAATCTTTATGCCTATTGCAACATAGAAGAGATAATGGACAATAGCATTGTTCTTAACAGCTATGACTCAAACTGTTTCAAGTGTTATCCTTCTACAAAAAGGATGGAGATAAATGAATAGGTTGTGTATATAGTAATGAAAACTTTATGAAAAAGAAAATTTTATGGATAACAGGGACATGTTTTTTTGATGTAGATGAAAATGTTGTGCCTAAAGTGTCGAAATTATATGATCTATATTGGGTCGTATTGCGCCAGTCAGTCTCATTTTATAGTTTAGAGTATATTCGTAATTTTATGCGACAGAATGAAGTTAAGGGCTATGTTTCAAATTTAGGAAAGATGTCTTCTTTCCGGGCATTTAAAAATTATTTAAGTATAATACATCTAATCAAATCTGAAAAATATGATTTGATTTATGTTAATTTTATGGGATTGCCATATCTTTTTCCTTTATTATTATGGCTAGGTATTGACCCTAATAGAATTGTATATCCATGTCATGACTTCTTAGATCATGTTGACATAAAAAATCGCAGAGCAATAAGCATATACAAAAAATATATTTTTCACAATTTCAAGCATTTTCAGTTTTTTTCAAAATCACAACAAAAACTATTCTTGGAGAAATATAAGAAAAAGAATACATTCTATGCACCGTTAGCTTTAAAAGGCTTTGGAGTAGCAAAAGAATCTGAAATAGCTAGAGATAAAGTCGTTTTTCTGTTTTTTGGGAGTATACGAGAAAATAAAGGATTGGAATATTTGATAGAGGCTGCTAATAAACTTTATGAGAAATATGGAAATAAGTTTGTCGTTAAGATTTACGGTGGTTGTAGTAATTGGGAACATTACTCAAAGATAATAAGATATAATGAATGTTTTGATTTACAGATAAGAAGAATAGAGAATGATGAGGTTGCTAATTTATTTTCAGCATCAGATTACTTGATTTTACCTTATAAAGATGTAACACAGTCCGGACCTTTATTGATTTCTTATTATTATGGTATTCCTGTAATTGCTTCTGATCATGATGGCTTTAGAGAGTATATTCAAGATAAGGAAAATGGATTTCTTTTTAATAATCGTGATTCTAATGATTTATATTGTGTTATGTCTCGGATTTTGGATGGAAATTATAATGATAAGAAAATAAAAGAGAATCTTCTGAAATTTGTAAGTGATAATATAGAAATAGAGAAAATTATAACTTTATATGATAAGGCATTTGGGGAAATTATAAAAGAAAATAATAAAATTATATGAAAAAGATAGGTCTTGTGTCCGTTCATAATCCTAATTATGGTAGTATGTTACAGACGTATGCATTGCATACTTTTTTAACAACGCATGGAATAGAAAATGAAATCATTCTTTATTCGAAAAAGAAGGACTGGAAGCAGTTTGTACGGCTCTTTAATCTACCTTTAGTTGGTATGAAAAGTCGTATAGTGTTTAGAGATCTCTATTGTAAATTGTTTTATCCTGCAATAAAAAAACAACTTGAAGAACGTATTGTTAAATTTGATGGATTTAAGCGCAAGTACTTCCATTTTTCAAAAAACTATGTTGGTTGGAATGAGCTAGTAACCGCTAATAATGATTATGATACATTTATAATTGGTAGTGATCAGGTTTGGAATCCTATCAACATTGGAACAGATTTCTTTAACTTATTATTTACAAATGATGATAAGTTTAGAATTTCGTATGCTTCTAGTTTTGGTGTATCCTCCATCCCTTCAACGCAGATTAAGAAAACCGTGCGTTTTCTTGACAGAATCCAATGTTTGTCTACTCGTGAAATAGCTGGAGTGAAAATAATAAAAGATTTAACAGGGAGAGATGCCCAGCTAGTATGTGATCCAACTTTATTGATCGATAGAGGATATTGGGATGAATTGAAAGGAGAAGAAAAATTTATAAAAGAAAAATATATATTCTGCTATTTTTTAGGTAATAATCCTCCTCATAGAGATTTCGCTAATAGATTTAAGGAAAAAACTGGATATAAGCTAGTTGCACTTCAGCATTTAGATGAACTGGTTTTGTCTGACATTGAATTTGCAGATATAAAACCTTTCAATGTGAGTCCTTCTGATTTCATTAATTTGGTTGCCAATGCTGAATATGTACTGACTGATTCTTTTCATGGTACTATTTTTTCTCTTCTATATCATAAACCATTTTTCACCTTTTCCAGATTTGAATCATCCAATAAAATATCAACAAACTCTCGCATCGAATCTTTGTTAAAGATGGTTCGGATTGATGGTAGATATATTAAAGCAACAGAGTCAATAGATGATTGTTTAAAAAGAAATGTTGATTTTGAAACGGTTGACTGTCTCATTAATAATTTTCAAAAGAAGAGTCTTAATTACATAAAAGAAGCTATAGCTAAATCTCAACAAAAATGATAACCATTATTGATAAAAGCAAATGTTGTGGATGCACAGCTTGTTTTTCTATATGTCCCAAACATTGTGTTGAAATGAAAATGGATGAAGAAGGCTTTTTTTATCCATTTGTGAATGGAAACATTTGTATTGAGTGTGGGTTGTGTGAAAAGGTATGTCCAATACTAAATCCTATTCCCAAACATAAGTTTGATGTTAGAGCTTTTGCTTTTCAGAGTAAAGATGAACGAATCAGAAAAGACAGTTCGTCGGGTGGTGCATTTACGATAATAGCAGAAAAGATAATCAGTGAGGGGGGATATGTATATGGATGTAAATTTGATGATGATTTCAATGTGATTCATGACTGTGCGGAAAATATCGAAGAGTTGAGTAAGTTTAGGGGGTCAAAATATGTTCAAAGTAAGTTGGACAATGTCTTTATTGAAATAAAGAAGAAACTAGACGATAAAAAAAAAGTGCTATTTAGTGGGACTCCTTGTCAGGTATCAGGACTGAAACGTTATTTAAGAAAGCAATATGATAATCTATTCTTAATAGATTTAGTTTGTCACGGAATCCCTAGCCCAGGACTTTGGTCGATGTATGTAAAGTATATCAAAGGATCTGTAAAATCTCGTTTAACATACGTTTCGTTCCGTAATAAACGTTATGGATATGCTGGCTCCACAATGGCTTTAGGATATGAGAATGGAAAAACCGAATTCTCTAGTAGAAGGGCTCAATTCTATAAATATCTTTTTTTTCAGGATATAAACTCTCGTCCTAGTTGTTTTTGTTGCCACTTTAAGGGTGTTAAAAGAGTTTCTGATTTCACAATTTATGATTGTTGGCATATGAATCAAGTTGAATCTTCTTGGGATGACGACAAAGGAACAACATGGGTTTTAGTACAATCAGAAAAAGGTATGAAGCTATTTGATAGAATAAAGCAGAATGCAAAGATAAAAGAAACCTCTGCTGAAAAAGCAATAGAACTTGATGGGCAGCTAGCTTTGCACTCAACCATTCCTAATCCTTTAAGGGCGCAATTTTTTACAGATGCTCAACAATTAGAGATGAATGAGTTGATAAAAAGGTATTTCCCACTTACATTAAAAAAGAGAATTACGTTTTTCATAAAGCCTTTGCTATATCAATTGGGACTATTAGATAAACTAAAAAGGATAATATAATAGTTAGTGTGTATGTGAATTATATTTCTTTCAGATAATTTAGTAATCATATTTAATAGGAGCTCTTTTGCATTACCTAATGTGAAATACATGGTTCAATATTATACACTCCTCTACCTTATGATTATTTTGAAGTCTACACATCAATGATTGGCTGTAGTCAACCAAGCTTTATTATTTGAAATACTTTAAGGCAGGTTATATTTTTAAGTTCAACTAAGGCTTATTTTATAAAAATAATCAGGTATAAATATGAAAAAAATTAAGGTTTGTTATGTGATTTCGTCCCTAAGCAATCAGGGACCTCCTAATGTGTTATACAATATCGTTAAGTATATAGATTTTTCTCGTTTTGATGTTTTCATTATAACAATGGTAGAAGAACAAAAGATATCAAGAATTGAGGATTTTAAGGCTTTACCTATAAAGGTTATTCAAATGTCTCCAAATAAGACTCTTCTTCCATTGGCTATGTATAGAACCTTGAAAAAAAACGTGGAGTTGATTGATCCAGATATATTGCATACACACTGCCCCCGCTCTATGTTTCTTGTTCCTTTTTTACCTAAGAAATATAAGAAAATGGAGACTGTGCATATTTATCCGGGCATACAGCAAAAGGTGATGTACGGCAATATAAAGGGTCAATTTGTAATATGGTTAAGTCATTTTTTTACAAAGAGGATGGATTTGCCTATTGCTTGTTCGGAAAGTGTAGCACAAAGTTATTGGGATGAACAACACTATAAGATGAAGGCCATTCCAAATGGCTCTTCATTATCATTATGGAAATATGACAAAGAGCAAAAAGCAAAGCTAAGAAAAGAGTTGGGATTAAAAGATGATGTGAAGTATTTTATTTTTATTGGGCGTTTTTCACAAGAAAAGAATCCAGATATGATAATACGTGCTTTTGAAGAACTAAAAGATGATAGAATCGGTCTTCTCTTGCTTGGTAATGGAGAACTATACGATGAACTGAAAAAGCATGAAACCGAAAATCTAAAAATGCCTGGATTTAAATCGAATATATATGATTATTTAAAAGCATCAGACTATTATATATCAGCTTCGGATGTAGAAGGGTTGGCTAATACGTTATTGGAAAGTATGACAGTTGGATTACCTTGTGTACTTTCTGATATCCCATCTCACAAAGAGGTTTTAAGTAAGGCAAAACAAACAATTGGATATACGTTCAATAACAAAGATATGAATGGATTAAAAAATGCTATTCATGATATATTGAAAATTGATGAGAATTGTACTAGGATTTACATTCAATCTCTTTTTGATAAATATTACACAGCGCAAAAAATGTCGGAATCTTATCAGAAAGCCTATATTGATTTGGTAAATAATCTATGATATTATTATTGAAAGATTATGATTACAGTATCTATCGTTGCCTATAAAACAAGTATTGAAGAAATGAGTAAATGCTTGCAGTCATTAACCTCTCCACTTGTTTCTACTATTTATATTGTTGATAATTCCAATCAAAAGTATATTGCGAATTTCTGTATGCAATATTCTAATGTTGTGTATATTGGCAGTGAGAATGTAGGTTATGGAGCAGGGCATAATAAGGCTTTGCGACAAGTTCTTCGAACTCAAGAGAAATACCATTTGGTTCTCAATTCAGATGTATATTTTGAGGCATCAGTATTAGATCATTTGGTAGGGTATATGGAGACAAACCCAGATGTAGCACAAGTACAACCGAATATTGTTTATCCCAACGGGGAAATGCAATATACGTGTAGGCTATTACCTACGCCGGCTAATCTTATTTTTCGTAGGTTTCTGCCTAAGAAGATGGTAGAGAAAATGAATTATCGTTATACGCTTCAGTTTAATGACCATAAGAAAGAAATGAACATTCCTTATCATCAAGGTAGTTTTATGTTTTTTAGATTGGAATGTTTTGAAAAAGTGGGGTTGTTTGACGAAAGATTTTTTATGTATCCGGAGGATATTGATATTACTCGAAGAATGCATAAATATTATCGTACCATGTTTATACCTGATGAGACAATTGTGCATGCACATCAGGCTGCTTCTTATAAAAGCAGGAAAATGCTTAAAATACATATAACAAACATGATTAAGTATTTTAATAAATGGGGATGGATATATGATAAAGAGCGCAGTGTTTGGAACAAACAGTTATTGAAAGAATTGGGGTATAAGAAATAAACTTTTCCATATATAAATTATGAACTACATTATTACGGGTGGTACTGGTTTCATCGGTACTCACTTGACCAATTTAATTAAAACACTTCATCCACAAGCTAAAGTCTATAATCTTGATATTGTGAAGCCGGGTACTCCCTTGCCTACAGTAAAGGATTATAAACCTGCATTGTGTGAAGGACAGTTTTTGCAATCGGAATTTATTTACTGTGATGTGCGAAAACCAATAGAAGTGCCATTTGAGGTGACTTCAGAGGATGTAATTTTCAACTTTGCAGCCGTACATCGCACTCCTGGGCACCCTGACCGTGAGTATTTTGAAACAAATATTCGCGGTGCAGAGAATGTTTGTGCATTTGCCGAGAAATATAATATAAGAAAAATCGTATTTACATCGTCAATTGCCCCTTACGGAGCAGCTGAAACGTTGAAGGAGGAAACTACATTACCTACTCCAAACACTCCTTATGGTATATCTAAATTAGTGGCTGAAAAGGTTCATATTGCTTGGCAGGCCAAGAAACAGGCAGAACGTCAATTGACAATTGTACGTCCGGGTGTAGTATTTGGGAAAGGGGAGAATGGAAACTTTACCCGTCTATATTGGGGGATCAAAATGCACACTTTTGCTTATCCCGGGCGCAAAGATACCATCAAGGCTTGTATTTATGTGAAAGAACTAGTACGTTTCATGTTATATCGTTTGGAGCATCATGAGGAGGGTGTAGAATTGTATAACTGTACTTTTGAGCCTGCCTACACCATACAGCAAATAGTAGACACAATTAAGAAGGTGACAGGTCTGAACCAAGTGGTTCCGTATATACCAAATTCTTTGATTATGCCTGTTGCTTATTGTGCAAAGATGATGGGGAGTCCTATGGGGGTATGTCCGGCGCGTGTAAAGAAGTTACAGATATCCACAAATATTTGTGGAAAGAAACTAGCTGCATCGGGTTATAAATTTCATTATACTTTCGAAGAAGCGATTGCTGACTGGTATAAAGATAATGATAATCTTTATCTGAAATAAAAAATATTGGCTCTTTAATAGATTAGTGTATGCAGGAAGTCCAACGTTTTAACAAAGTCCTAAAATCTTTGGTCCTTTTGGGGGATCTTATTTTGCTGAACCTGCTTTTATGGGGATTTAATTTGTTACTGGGTACCCGTTTCTGGTGTGTGCATTGCGGTTCTATCTTTCAGGGCATGACTCTTATCACTCTGTGCTATTTACTTTGTAACATGCATTCAGGTGTTATTCTTCATCGTCCTGTGGTACGTCCCGAACAGATAATGATCCGTGTCTTACGTAACATGGTTCCTTTTGTCTTTTTTTCGGTTTGTACGTTACTTGTTTTTCATTTCCATTTTTCCCATTCCCGATATTTCGGACTGTTTTATGTTGCTTTAATAATTGTTATTGTCAGCTATCGTTTAATTTCCCGTCACTGTTTGGAGCTTTATCGGAAAAAGGGAGGAAATGTCCGCAAGGTAGTATTAGTTGGAAGCCATGAGAATATGCAAGAACTTTATCATGCGATGACGGATGATCCTACGTCTGGTTATCGTGTACTGGGTTATTTCGAGGATTTTCCTTCGGACCGATATCCACAAGATGTTTTATATTTAGGGCAGCCAAATGAAGTAACTGATTTTTTAGAAAAACATGCGGGAGAGGTCGATCAGCTTTATTGTAGTCTTCCTTCTGTACGAAGTGCGGAGATTGTCCCTATCATTAATTACTGTGAAAATCATTTGGTCCGTTTCTTTAGTGTTCCAAATGTCCGTAATTATTTGAAACGTAGGATGCATTTTGAATTATTGGGGAATGTTCCTGTACTTTCCATTCGTTGTGAGCCATTGGAATCACTGGAGAACCGTATTATCAAGCGTGCTTTTGATGTTGTTTGTTCAGGGTTATTTCTTATTACGGTTTTTCCATTCGTTTATATATTCTTTGGAATTGCGATCAAGTTAAGTTCTCCCGGTCCTGTTTTTTTCAAACAAAAACGCAGTGGTGAGGATGGTCGTGAATTCTGGTGTTACAAGTTTCGTTCAATGAAGGTTAATGCGCAATGTGACACTCTTCAGGCTACGGAAAATGATCCTCGTAAAACACGTATCGGAGAGATAATGAGAAAGACGAGTGTGGACGAATTGCCTCAATTTATCAATGTATTGAAAGGAGATATGTCTATTGTAGGTCCTCGTCCTCACATGTTAAAACATACAGAGGAATATTCTAATCTGATAAACAAGTTTATGGTTCGTCACTTCGTTAAACCTGGAATAACTGGCTGGGCTCAAGTGACGGGCTTTCGCGGTGAGACGAAAGAGCTCTGGCAGATGGAGGGACGTGTGCAACGTGATATCTGGTATATAGAGCATTGGACTTTTTTATTGGACTTATATATTATGTATAAGACGGTGTATAATGCTATACATGGAGAAAAAGAAGCATATTAAAAAATAAAACTTAAGAATTAAAGGGCGTTTAATTATGAATTTAAGAATTATGATGAGAAGACTAAACAAAAGAAATTTGTGGCTACTATTGTTGCCATTCCTATTGGCTGGCTGTCAGTCTTATAAAAAGGTTCCCTATTTCCAGAATGTGGAAGTTGTGAACGAGGTAGAACAACAGGAAAAATTGTATGATGCCAAGATCATGCCCAAGGATTTGTTGACTATTGTGGTATCGTGTACTAATCCTGAACTTGCGATACCTTTTAACCTGACGGTTGCCAGCAATGCCGGAATAGCTGTGAGTACTTCGTCTTATGTGACTACTCAACCTGTATTACAGCCTTATTTGGTAGATAATGAAGGAAACATAAATTTTCCGGTGTTAGGAGAATTGAAGTTAGGAGGCTTAACGAAAAGGGAAGCAGAACAGCTGATTATAGATAAATTGAAGCCTTACATGAAGGAGACTCCCATTGTAACGGTCCGTATGGTAAATTATAAAATATCTGTTATCGGTGAGGTTACCCGTCCCGGAACTTTTACTATCTCTAATGAGAAAGTGAATTTGTTGGAGGCATTGGCTATGGCTGGTGATATGACGGTATACGGTCTTCGTGATAATGTAAAGTTGATTCGTGAAGATGCAAACGGCAAACAGCAAATTGTAACCTTGGATTTGAACAAGGCCGAAACCATTCTTTCACCTTACTATTGGTTACAACAGAATGATATTATCTACGTAACTCCTAATAAGGCAAAAGCTCGAAATTCAGATGTAGGTAACAGTACCAGTCTCTGGTTCTCAGCCACCTCTATCTTGGTATCCATTGTCAGCCTATTAGTAAATATTTTAAAATAATGATTTGCAATGAAAGAAACAGATTTCAACGAAGCACAAGAATCTAAGGAAGAAAATATAGACGTCAAGGAACTCTTGTTTAAATATTTGATCCACTGGCCTTGGTTTGTGGGGGCGGTTGTGGCGTGTTTGATTGCGGCATGGGTCTATTTGCATGTATCCACTCCCGTATATAATATTTCCGCTACGGTTTTAATAAAAGATGATAAGAAAGGGGGGAGTGCAGGAATGCTTTCCGGGTTGGAGAGTCTGGGATTGGATGGTATGATCTCTTCTTCGCAGAATATTGACAACGAGATTGAAGTTCTCCGTTCAAAGACTATCGTCAAAGAGGTGGTTGAAGATTTGGGTCTTTATATTTCTTATACAGATGAGGATGAATTCCCCTCCAGGAACATGTATAAGACTTCACCTGTACAAGTGAGTCTGACTCCGCAGGAGGCTGATTTGTTGGAGGAGCCGATGATTGTGAAAATGGCATTACAACCACAAGGAAGTATGGATGTGACTGTGAAGATTGACGATGATGAATATCAGAAACATTTTGAGAAATTGCCGGCGGTTTTTCCTACCGATAAAGGGACATTGGCTTTTTTCCTGACGCCGGACTCGGTATTATCTTCTAAAAGAACATCGGAAGAAACTACAGCTTCGGAAAAGACTACACGCAATATAACAGCAACAATTAATAAGCCTTTGGCTGTAGCGAAATGGTGTTGCAAGAATATGACTATAGAACCCACTTCCAAAACTACTTCTGTAGCTGTCATATCGTTGAAAAACTCAAATGTGCAGCGAGGCAAAGATTTTATCAATAAACTATTGGAGATGTATAATATCAATACGAATAATGATAAGAATGAAGTGGCACAGAAAACTGCAGAATTTATCAATGAACGTATTGGAATTATTTCAAAAGAACTCGGTAGCACGGAAAAGGATTTGGAGAGTTTTAAACGTGGGGCAGGTATTACGGATTTGACCAGTGATGCTCAGATCGCTTTAACTGGTAGTGCTGAATATGAAAAGAAGCGTGTAGAGAATCAAACCCAGATTAATTTGCTGCAGGATTTGCAGAAATATATGCAGAATGAAGGTTATGAGGTGCTGCCTAGTAATATAGGATTGCAGGATCTGAATCTTGCGGCTGCCATCAATCGTTATAATGAAGTGCTTGTTGAGAGGAAACGTTTGTTACGTACATCAACGGAGAATAATCCTACCATTATAAATTTGGATACCAGCATCAGCGCAATGAAAGAGAATGTACAAGTCTCTTTAGACAGGGTTTTGCGTGGATTATTTATCACAAAGGCAGATTTGGATCGTGAAGCGAGCCGTTATTCCCGTCGCATTAGTGAAGCACCAGGGCAGGAGCGTGAGTTTGTGAGTATTGCACGTCAGCAAGAGATAAAGGCTGGGCTTTATCTGATGTTACTTCAGAAGCGTGAGGAGAATGCTATAACTTTGGCTGCTACTGCCAACAATGCAAAGATTATAGATGACGCTATAGCGGATGATGATCCTGTATCTCCTAAACGTAAGGTAATTTACCTGATCGCTTTAGTGTTAGGAGTCGGAATTCCGGTGGGAGTTATTTATTTGCTTGAATTAACCAAATTCAAGATTGAGGGACGTTCTGATGTAGAAAAACTCACTAATGTACCTATTGTCGGTGATATTCCATTGACAGATGAAAAGCAGGGAGCTATTGCTGTGTTTGAGAATCAAAACAACCTGATGAGCGAAACCTTCCGTAATATCCGAACGAATCTTCAATTTATGCTTGAAAATGATAAGAAAGTGATTTTAGTTACTTCTACAGTTAGTGGTGAAGGTAAATCTTTCATTTCTGCTAATCTTGCTATCAGTCTTTCTTTATTAGGCAAAAAGGTTATTATTGTCGGTTTGGATATTCGTAAACCGGGTTTGAATAAGGTATTTAATATTCCAAGAAAAGAAGTGGGTATAACTCAATATTTGGCCAATCCGGAAAAGAATTTGATGGATTTGGTACAACCCTCTGATGTTAGCAAGAATTTGTATATTCTTCCTGGTGGAACAGTTCCTCCTAACCCGACCGAATTGTTGGCACGTGATGGATTGGATAAAGCAATTGAAACACTCAAGAAGAATTTTGATTATGTAATTTTAGATACAGCTCCTGTTGGTATGGTAACTGATACATTGCTGATAGGACGTGTGGCTGATTTATCTGTTTATGTTTGTCGTGCAGATTATACTCACAAGAATGAGTATACTTTGATCAATGAACTTGCTGAAAATAATAAATTACCTAAGCTGTGTACTGTAATTAATGGTTTGGATCTGAAGAGAAGAAAGTACGGTTATTATTACGGTTATGGCAAATATGGCAAGTATTACGGTTATGGTAAACGATACGGTTACGGTTATGGATATGGAGAACAAACTCACGACAAGGAATAGTAAATCCAACCAATATAATGGTCAATAAACTTCGATGCTGGATGCATAGATGAGATCCATTGATGACCTCTATTTTAAGTTAATAATGTCATAGAGTACTTATAATACTTTACACAAAAGTGAGATGGAATATGTAGGTCCCTAACTTCATGCTACACACATGAAGAACCCTACATTTTGTGGTCAGGAAATATACAGCGGTGTATTCCTGATCAACGCCCTCATGTCGGTGCAAATCCGATGTGATTTCTATTATATCAACTGTCTGTGAAGATCGTTGATATTTTTTTTGAAAACAGTGAATGGTGCGATGAATATTTTTTGTAGCTTTGTGAAAAATCGAATTGAAATGGAAAATTTACGAAGATACCCCATCGGAATACAGACTTTTTCGGAAATACGGAAAAGTAATTACCTTTATATTGATAAAACGGAATATGTGTATTGGATGGTACATTTCACTAAATACGTATTCTTGAGTCGTCCTCGTCGTTTTGGTAAGTCATTGTTGACTTCTACATTACATAGTTATTTCTCTGGTCAGAAAGAATTATTTCAAGGGTTGGCTATAGAAAAGCTGGAAAAGGAGTGGACGGAATATCCAGTGCTTCACTTTGATATGAGTACAGCCAAGCATGCAGACTGTGAACAGCTGTTGCAAGAGTTGAATATGAAGCTAATTCGTTATGAGGAGGTTTACGGAAAGATGGAGGGAGAGGTTAATCCAAATCAGCGTCTGGAAGGACTCATCAAGCGCGCTTACGAACAAACAGGGAAACAAGTGGTTGTGCTGATAGATGAATACGATGCTCCTCTGCTGGATGTAGTACACGAGGAAGAGAGGCTTGGCGTATTGCGTAACATCATGCGCAATTTCTACAGCCCTCTTAAAGCGTGTGATCCTTATTTGCGGTATGTGTTTTTGACCGGTATCACCAAATTCTCCCAACTTAGTATATTTAGTGAGTTGAACAATATCAAGAATATTAGCATGAATGAGTCTTATGCTGCCATTTGCGGTATTACAGAAAACGAGATACTTGCCCAAATGAAAGATGATGTAGACGCATTAGCCCAAAAACTGGAGGTTACTTCTGAAGAGGTATTGGCAAAACTGAAAGAAAACTACGACGGCTATCATTTCACTTATCCGTCTCCTGATATATATAATCCATTCAGTTTGCTTAACGCTTTTGCAGATGGTAAATTTAATTCTTATTGGTTTGGTAGTGGTACACCTACTTATTTGATAAAGATGCTGGATAAATTTGGTGTAGCGCCTTCCGAGATAGGGAGAAAAACTGCGGTTGCGGAGGATTTTGATGCACCTACAGAAAGGATGGTGAGCATTACTCCATTGTTATATCAAAGTGGCTATATCACGATAAAAGATTATGATAAGGAGTTGGATTTATATACATTGGATATTCCTAATAAGGAGGTAAGAATAGGTTTGATGAAAAGTCTTCTTCCTAATTATGTTGCTAGTAAAACACCGGAAACCAATACTATGGTAGCTTATCTTTCCCGTGATATTCGTAATGGTGATATGGATGCTGCTTTACGTCGTTTGCAAACGTTTCTGTCTACCATTCCTCAATGTGATAATACGAAATATGAGGGGCATTACCAACAGATGTTTTATATTATATTCAGTTTGTTGGGTTATTATGTAGATGTGGAGGTTCGTACTGCCAGTGGACGGGTGGATATGGTGCTTCGTACAAAGACTACGTTGTATGTGATGGAATTGAAACTGGACAAGAGTGCGGATAGGGCGATGGAGCAAATTGATCTGAAGAATTACCCCAAACGTTTTGCTTTGTGCGGATTGCCTATAGTAAAGGTGGCTGTCAGTTTTGATAGCGAACAGTGTACAATAGGGGAATGGAAAATTCTAAAAGTTTAATTATATTACTGATTAATAAATTGTTATATACTAGTATGAATATAAAGAGCTCCGCAAGGGGCTTTTTTCTTTTCTATCCGGAATAAAAGCTTCACCTTTGCAGTGTTGATCAACAAAACGTGAATAAATAACTTGAATTTAAATCTTTAAAAAAACGTAGTATGAGTGTAATTTACAAAGTCATTACGCGCCCAACAGATCCGCGTGTTCCCAATTCTCCCAAGAGATATTATCCGCATCTGATCACTTTAGGTCAGTCTGTCAATCTGAAATATATTGCACAGAAAATGCAGGATCGTTCTTCGTTGTCTGTCGGTGATATCAAGAGTGTGATCCAAAATTTTGTGGAAAAGATGAAGGAGCAGCTGCTGGAAGGTAAGTCTGTGAATATTGAAGGTCTGGGCGTCTTTATGTTGACTGCCCGTTCGAAAGGTGCCGAACTGGCGAAGGATATTAATGCAAAAAGTGTAGAGAGCGTTCGTATTTTTTTTCAGGCGAATAAAGAGCTGCGCGTTACAAAGACTGCCACCCGTGCAGATGAGAAGTTGGATTTGATTAGCTTGGATGAATATCTGAAGAAGCTTAATATGACTATTTCTCCTAATGATCCTGAAAAACCGGATGATGGCGGAGAAGAAGGTGGAGGAAATGAAGGTGGCGGTAGCGGAGAAGCACCGGATCCTGCCGCATAATGAATTGTCAATTAACGATTGATGGTTAGGGTGTTTATTTAGTGTTTAATAAAAAAGAAAAATGTCTATGAAAAAAACGTGGAGTATTATTTTGAAAGTGATTATTGCTGTTGCTGGTGCAATTGCCGGAGTGGTCGGTGTACAGGCAGCAAACTTGTAATTGATTATCTTATAAATAGGTATATTTATGAATGAATAACAGGCGGGAAAAATCCCGCCTGTTTGTGTTTTAGATATAATTAGAGAATTATACTTCCTCGCATACTCTCATTTCCATTCCTTTATACACTACTACAATCTTATGCAACTGTGTGGTGCCAATTGCATTTTTCACTGTATCAGTATCAGCATAACGGTTTGTCTGGGCGATACCTTCCAATCGTAATTCTTCCACACGATTCTCTGAATCTTTGTATTTGGCATATTTCAACTCGATTATGTAGCTGTGTTTCATGTCGGGATAAATATCCAATAATGGAGATAGGAAGATGTCGGCATATCCCTCTTGTGTGTCTGCCTCCGAAATGGGACGGTAGAATCGGTTTTGTGCAGTCATGGCTAATGTGAAACCATGCACGAAAAATTCTCCCTTTTGTTTGTCACGCTGGGAGGCATAACTCTTCAGGCAATCGGCTATATAATCAAAATATGCTTTCCATGTACCTCGATAAGCGAGTGAACTGGATAATTCATTTTTTTCATAATTACTGAAGCTTAAGTTGGCTTCATTGTAAGTGTTCAATAGATAGGTGTAAAGCTGTTCGCGGACTACTTGATTAGGAATGGTGAGTTTGCACTTTCCTTCATGTGTACCATTAATAGTAAGCATACCAAAATAATAGAGTAGGCTGATGAAGTTGTCTGGATCAATAATACTGGCGGCTGGAAATCCTTTCTTCACTTCTCCAGTGATGTAGCCTTGGCTTATTAAGGTCTGTATGATGGAAGCATCGTGCGCAAACTCTTTATCTTTGCGGATGAGCATACGCAATTTCTCGTAGTCGATACGGATGTTGTCTTCTACCATGTCCTTCGGTACTTCACCGTATCGGATGTAGTTTTTGACGAAATAAAGCACCATGTTAGAATTGTACATAGTGGTTTGACCATAACATTCTTGTGCAAAGCAGTAATTATCATACCACGGTTTCATAATTTCTATCAATTCATCGATGGTATGGTTGAAATGCCCTGTATTAGAATAATAAGTTAACATTTCGCGAACTTCACTTTCTGTGAATCCCATCATTTCATTGAATTCTGATGAAAGGGAGTAATTAGTGCCGATATTGAAGCCGCTGGTCAAGTCATCCATTGTTACGGGACTGACACCTGTGATGAAACAACGTTTGATGCTGGAGTCGGTACCGGATTTTATTTTATTGAAGAAGGCACGTAAATAACCTTCTTTGTGTGTCTCATCAGTGTAACGGTTCATGCTGTCGACATCAGAGAGTATTGTATTGGTGAAATGGTCATATTCATCAATGAAGAGATAAATCTTTTGATTTACACGAGCGCATTCCGTAAACAGATATTCGAATTGGCTGACTGCCCCGTCTTTTTCGTTCATTTTTTCTTTGATTCCTTCGGGTAAATAGTCGGCATAAACATCGCAGAAATAGTCAAATACGATTTTGCAATGTTCGTCTAGACCTTTGCGGTAGCTGTGTAAATCTCCACTGATTCCTGAGAAATTTAATTTTATTACTAGATAGCTATTACGGTCTTTCGTAGGGTGCTTTCCGATATAAAGGTCGCCAAATAAAGCGTCAAACTTATCTTTGGTACGTATGTCATAATAATGTTGAAGCATATTCAAGGTCAGACTTTTTCCGAATCGACGCGGACGGATAAAAAAGAAGAAACGATCCGACTGCTCTATCAAAGGGATGAAAGCGGTTTTATCCACGTAATAATAATTGTCCAAACGAATGTCCTCGAAGTTCATCATACCATAAGGTAACAACTTCCTGTCTGATAATACATATTCCATAATTTATACCTTTTATATGAATATACTTTGAATAAGTGTAGACAAAGATACTTCCTTTCCGCTACTTTCCCAAACAAACGTTCTTTCTTTTTGGTTTCGTACTATTTGTTATGAGTGCCGCTCCATATTTTAACAAAATAGAAATTATAATCAAACTCGTTGGCTGAATAGCGGATTTTATCTACCTTTGTACCTTAATTAAATGCGTCATTTTAAGCAAGAAAAAACATGATTCGAAAAATAATAAAGGCTCTTTGGATATTTCTGGCAGTCATTGTGTTGGCTATTGTTGTCATCTTTGTCTCTATCTCAAAGGGTTGGATTGGCTATATGCCTCCTGTAGAGGAACTTGAGAATCCGAGCTATAAATTTGCAACGGAGATTTTCTCTGAAGATGAAAAAGTGCTTGGTACGTGGTCTTACAGTAAGGAAAACCGGGTGTACACAGCTTACAAGGATTTGTCGCCTAGTATTATCAATGCTCTTATTGCAACGGAAGATGTTCGTTTTGTCGAACATTCAGGAATTGATGCCAAGGCATTGTTTCGTGCGTTTGTAAAACGTGGTTTGATGTTTCAGAAAAATGCAGGTGGAGGTAGTACCTTGTCGCAACAGCTTGCCAAACAGTTGTTTACAGAGAATGTGGCGAGAAATACACTGCAACGTCTTTTCCAGAAACCGATTGAATGGGTGATTGCGGTGAAGCTTGAACGTTACTACACCAAAGAGGAAATATTGAGTATGTATCTCAATAAATTTGATTTCCTGAATAATGCGGTTGGTATTAAAACTGCTGCGCATACCTATTTCGGCTGCGAACCGAAGGATTTGAAGATTGAAGAAGCGGCTACGCTGGTTGGTATGTGTAAGAATCCGTCGCTTTACAATCCGGTTCGTTTCAACGAACGTTCGCGTGGCCGTCGTAATGTAGTGCTTGAGCAGATGCGTAAAGCTGGTTATATCACAGATGCAGAATGTGATTCTTTGCAGGCTCTTCCGCTGAAACTAAAATATAACCGCGTTGACCACAAAGAGGGATTGGCTACCTATTTCCGCGAATATCTCCGTGGTGTGATGACAGCACCGAAACCGGTAAAAAGTGATTATCGTGGTTGGCAAATGCAGAAATTCTACGAAGATTCTATTGCGTGGGAAACTAACCCGTTGTATGGCTGGTGTGCAAAAAATAAAAAGAAAGACGGTACGAATTATAACATCTATACAGATGGATTGAAGATTTATACAACGATCAATTCACGTATGCAACAATATGCAGAGGATGCCGTAAAAGAACACTTGGGTGACTATTTGCAACCTGTATTCTTCAAAGAAAAAGAGGGAAGCAAAAATGCCCCGTATGCAAGATCACTACCGGAAAAACGAGTAGAAGAGTTGCTGACAAAAGCTATGAAGCAGACGGATCGTTATCGTCTTATGAAAGAGGCGGGAGCTTCGGAACAGCAGATTCGTAAAGCGTTCGATACCCCGGAAGAAATGACTGTCTTTTCCTGGAAGGGAGATAAAGATACAATTATGACACCGATGGATTCCATCCGTTACTACAAATCTTTCCTGCGGACAGGATTCATGTCGATGGATCCGGTAAGCGGACATGTGAAGGCTTATGTAGGCGGACCGAATTATGTATATTTCCAGTATGATATGGCAATGGTGGGACGTCGTCAGGTAGGTTCTACTATCAAACCGTATTTATACACATTAGCAATGGAAAATGGCTTTTCTCCTTGTGATCAGACACGCCACGTAGAGCAAACGTTGATTGATGAGAACGGAACTCCTTGGACGCCTCGTAATGCAAATAATAAACGTTATGGGGAAATGGTGACTCTGAAGTGGGGATTGGCTAATTCTGATAACTGGATTTCTGCTTATTTGATGGGCAAACTGAATCCGTATAATCTTGTACGTTTGATCCATAGTTTTGGGGTTCGTAATAAAGCAATTGACCCGGTGGTTTCGCTTTGTCTGGGACCTTGTGAAATTTCTGTCGGTGAGATGGTAAGTGCATATACAGCTTTTGCCAATAAAGGAATTCGTGTGGCTCCATTGTTTGTTACACGCATTGAAGATAGTGACGGTAATGTGCTTTCTACCTTTGCACCGCAAATGGAGGAGGTGATAAGTATTTCAAGTGCATATAAAATGCTGGTTATGTTGCGCGCCGTTATTAATGAAGGAACAGGTGGACGTGTTCGTCGTTATGGAATTACCGCTGATATGGGTGGAAAAACAGGTACGACCAATGATAACTCTGATGCTTGGTTTATGGGATTCACTCCTTCGCTGGTATCCGGTTGTTGGGTAGGTGGTGACGAACGTGACATCCATTTCGGTAAAATGACCTATGGACAGGGAGCTGCTGCTGCTTTGCCTATTTGGGCATTGTATATGAAGAAAGTGTATGATGACCCGACTTTGGGATATGACCAGCAGGAGAAATTTAAACTTCCTGAAGGATTTGATCCGTGTGCCGGTTCGGAAACTCCGGACGGAGAGGTGATAGAAGAGGGGGGATTGGACGATCTTTTTAACTAAGTCTGAAATAAGTATTAAGTATAAAGTATTAAGTATTAACCGTAGCGTTTGGGGCACTGAACTGTAGGTGTAATATCTCTAATATCTAATGTTTAATACTTAATACCTAATACTTAAATACTTATTTTTTAATGCATAGGTATATTGTTTGCATAGGGAGTAATTACAACAGGAAAGAGAATTTGACTTTTGCCAGACAGGAACTGACTGAATCGTTCTCTTCTATATGTTTTGCGCCCGAATTGGAAACTGAACCTTTATTTTTTAAGAATCCGGCCTTGTTTGCCAACCAAGTGGTTATGTTCTTTTCCGATAAAGATGAAGAGGTAGTGAGGAAAATGCTGAAAGATATAGAACAGAGGTCCGGACGTCGTCCGGAAGATAAAAAAGAGGAGAAAGTTTGTCTGGACATTGACATGCTTTTATATGATAACAAAATAGTAAAACCGGAGGATTGGCAAAGGGGATATATACAACAGTCATTATCTGCCTTCCATTCTTCATTATTTATTAAGTAGATGAAATTTCTTGGAATTATACCTGCCCGCTATGCATCCACTCGTTTTCCTGCAAAACCGTTGGCTATGTTGGGTGGAAAAACTGTTATACAACGTGTGTATGAGCAAGTGGCTGGCGTTTTGGATGACGCTTATGTAGCCACGGACGATGAGCGTATTGAAGCTGCTGTCAAGGCGTTCGGAGGTAAGGTTGTGATGACTTCTGTTCATCATAAAAGCGGTACGGACCGCTGTTATGAAGCCTGTACAAAGATTGGAGGTGACTTTGATGTCGTGGTCAATATACAAGGAGATGAACCTTTTATTCAGCCTTCACAATTGGATGCGGTAAAGGCTTGTTTCGAAGATGTAACCACGCAGATTGCCACGCTGGTGAAACCTTTTACTGCAGATGAACCGTTTGCTGTACTGGAAAACGTAAATTCACCGAAAGTGGTAGTCAATACGAACTGGAACGCGCTTTATTTTAGCCGATCCATTATTCCTTATCAGCGTAATGCCGAGAAACAGGACTGGCTGAAGGGACATACCTACTACAAGCATATCGGACTGTATGCCTATCGTACAGATGTGCTGAAGGAGATAACCATGCTTCCGCAGTCTTCTCTGGAACTGGCTGAATCTTTGGAGCAGCTCCGTTGGCTGGAGAACGGATATAAAATAAAGGTGGGCATTAGTGAAGTAGAAACCATCGGAATCGATACCCCGCAAGATTTGGAACGGGCAGAAGAGTTTTTGAAGAATAGAATCTAATCGTATGGATCGTAAAATACAACCTGAAATACAAACCCTGAAAAATTTTCGTATACTTCCTCCCGTCCGAATGACATTGCCAAATGGTATTCCATTGACTGTTATTAATGCGGGTGAACAGGAAGTAGTACGCATAGATGTGCTTTTCGCTGGAGCCCGTTGGCAGCAGTCGCAGAAACTGCAAGCCTTGTTTACAAACCGGATGTTGCGCGAAGGTACGACAAAATATACGGCTGCTACCATTGCCGAGAAACTGGATTACTACGGTTCGTGGCTCGAACTGTCCAGCTCGTCGGAGTATGCATACATCACTGTTTATTCGTTGAATAAGTATTTGGCGAAAACATTGGAAGTGGTAGAATCCATGATTAAAGAACCGCTTTTTCCGGAAAAAGAATTGCATACTATCCTCGATACCAATATCCAACAATATCTGGTCAATACTTCCAAAGTTGATTTCCTGGCACATCGTGGTCTGTTGAAGTCGCTTTATGGCGAACAGCATCCATGTGGTAAAATAGTGGTGGAGGAAGATTATCATGCTATCACTCCGGAAGTGCTTCGTGAATTTTATGAACGGTATTACCATTCGGGCAATTGCTCTATTTTCTTATCCGGCAAGGTGACGGAGGATATTATCAGCCGGGTGACGGATACATTCGGCACTTCTTTTGGTCAACATCAACAGCCGGCATCGAAATTAAGTTTTTCTTTTACTGCCGTTCCCGAAAAGAGGATTTTTATAGAACGTGAGGATGCCATGCAGAGTGCTGTAAAGATGGGATATACAACCATCACTCGTAACCATCCTGATTATCTGAAACTCCGGGTATTGATGACTTTATTCGGAGGCTATTTCGGCAGTCGTCTGATGTCTAATATCCGTGAAGAAAAGGGGTATACTTATGGCATTTCAGCAGGAATCATGTTTTATCCGGATAGCGGATTGCTGGCTATATCGACAGAAACGGATAATGAATATGTGGAACCGTTGATACAGGAAGTATATCATGAAATTGACCGTCTGCATCAGGAACCTGTGTCGATGGAAGAACTGACTATCGTACGCAACTATATGTTGGGCGAAATGTGCCGTAGTTATGAGTCTCCTTTCTCACTTTCGGATGCATGGATCTTTATTGCTACTTCCGGTCTGGATGATGACTACTTTTCACGTTCTCTGCTGGCTGTAAACGAGGTTACTCCTGCAGAAATACAAGATTTGGCACAACGCTATTTGTGCAAAGAGACATTAAAAGAGGTCATTGCAGGTAAAAAGTTGTCATAAATTGCTTTCCGAAAGTGGGCTGTTTGGGATAGAAATTGTATCTTTGTCCAAATTGTAATTCTAAAATGAGTAACGACTAAAACCAATGAGGAAATATCTATATACTACACTTTTATTGGCTCTCCTTGCACAAGAGGGAGTAATGGCACAAGAAAATGAAGGAAAGAAAGGCGGATTTTTCGGAAAAATTAAAGATACATTCTCCACTGAAATAAAGATTGGCAACTATACTTTTAAGGATGGCAGTGTCTATACGGGAGAAATGAAAGGCCGAAAACCGAACGGAAAAGGAAAAACGGTTTTTAAAAACGGTGATGTCTTTGAAGGTGAATATGTGAAAGGGAAACGTGAAGGATATGGAATTTATATGTTCCCTGACGGAGAAAAGTACGAAGGACAGTGGTTCCAGGACCAGCAGCACGGAAAAGGTATCTATTATTTTATGAATAACAACCGTTACGACGGTATGTGGTATCAGGATTATCAGCATGGTGAAGGAACTATGTATTATCATAACGGTGATTTGTATGTAGGTCATTGGGTGAATGATAAACGTGAAGGCGAAGGTACATATACTTGGGCAAACGGTGCCAAATATACCGGTCACTGGAAAAATGATAAGAAGAACGGCAAAGGTACCATGAACTGGGATGACGGCTCTAAATACGATGGAGACTGGAAGGATGATGTTCGTCACGGAAAAGGGGTCTTTGAATATACCAATGGAGATAAATATGATGGTGACTGGGCGGATGATATTCAACATGGAAAAGGTACTTATTACTTTCACACGGGCGACCGTTATGAGGGCTCGTATCTCTTAGGTGAGCGAACCGGTCCAGGAGTTTATTACCATGCTAACGGTGATAAATATGTAGGTAATTTCAAGAACGGCATGCAAGACGGAAAAGGTACTTTTACCTGGGCGAATGGTGCTGTGTATGAAGGAAGCTGGAAAAATAATAAACGTGATGGTAAAGGAGTTTATAAATGGAGCAATGGCGATGTTTATGACGGTGACTGGAAAGATAACCGTCCCAATGGACAAGGCACTCTGAAAACTGTTGCTGGTATGCAATATAAAGGTGGGTTCGTTGATGGATTGGAAGAGGGTCAAGGCGTACAAATCGACAAAGATGGTAATCGCTTCGATGGCTTTTTCAAACAAGGAAAGAAGGATGGTCCTTTTGTCGAAACAGATAAAGATGGAAAAGTGATTAAAAAAGGAACCTATAAATTCGGAAGACTCCAATAAAATGATGAATGAGGGATATTCCTAAAATAATAAAATTTAAGGCAACTAATTCATTGCGAGTTAGTTGCCTTTTTTGTATCTTTAAGCATTCCCCCCAAAAAACGGTTTGACGGCCAAAACGGGGGTAATTAAAAATAAAAACACATGGTAAAGATACAAAAAATCTCAGAAATCGAACCTTGTTTAGGTTTTACCGAGTTCGATATGCTTAAAAAATATCGTCAAAGTTTTGCGACGAGTGAATTAGGTCGCCTCCATTCTCTGTTCCCTTTCTCGGAACTGGCCCGACAAATG
>NZ_GG774801.1:216831-236907 GCF_000163675.1 Bacteroides sp. D22
TGCGCTTTCTTATTCTTCATTCTTCATTTATCATTCTTCATTTAAATGATATATTGTGAACTGATAGATTCGTTATTCATTACTCGTTTGATTGTTTCAGCAAACATGTCGGCAATGCTTAACTGTTTCACTTTCGGGCATTTCTTAGCATAAGGGATGCTGTCAGTAAATACCATTTCTGTCAGGGCAGACTCTTGCACACGGAAAGAAGCCGGATCAGACATTACGCAATGACTGGCGATAGCGCGTACAGATTGGGCACCGGCTTCCAACATGATGTTGGCTGCTTTGGTGATTGTTCCTGCTGTGTCTACGATATCATCAATCAAGACAACGTTTTTACCTTCCACGTCACCGATGATTTGCATAGATGCTACTTCATTGGCTTTTTCACGTGATTTGTTGCAGAGTACCAATGGTACGCCGAGGTATTTGGAGAAAGTGCTGGCACGTTTTGAACCTCCTACGTCCGGTGTAGCAATAACCAGATTTTCCAATTGCAATGACTGGATGTAAGGGAGGAATACAGCTGATGCGTATAAGTGATCTACCGGGATATTGAAGAATCCCTGGATCTGGTCAGCATGCAAATCCATCGTAATCAGTCGGTCGATACCTGCAACAGACAGCAGATCAGCTACCAACTTAGCCCCGATAGATACACGAGGTTTGTCTTTTCTATCCTGACGAGCCCATCCAAAATAGGGGATTACAGCCACAACGCTCTTTGCTGATGCACGTTTAGCAGCATCAATCATCAGGAGAAGTTCCATTAAGTTGTCTGAGTTAGGGAAAGTGGATTGAACCAGGAATACATGTGCGCCACGAATTGACTCCTCGTATGAAACCGCAAATTCGCCATCGGCAAAATGGGTAATGTTCATATTTCCCAGAGGACAATCCAGGCTCGCGCAGATTTTTTCTGCAAGATATCTCGAGTTCGTTCCCGAGAATACCATAAAGGGTGCTTTTTCGCTCATTTTGTAATAGATGTTACCTATTTGTTAATTTGCCTGCAAAGGTAGGAATTTCTCTTATTATTTAGAAGGACTTATTGTATAAAAAATATTTTTCTCTCCAACTTATCGGAAATATTTGTAGATTTGCTTTCTGAAAACAGTTAATAGTCAAAAATGAGTTCACGTTTTCCTTTATATATAATAGGTATAGTGTTGTTTACCTCTTTTTTTTCGTGCACTGATATGGTGCCGACCAAAGAGGTGCGCCTGATTGATTCTTTAAACGGGAAAGCGTATACTTATCGTTATCGAAGCCTGGATTCTTCTTATAAGTATGCCAATGAAGCTTATCAACAGGTAAATTTTTATAAGTCGGGGAAAGCGGAGGCATCTAATAATCTCGGATTCTGTGCTTTTATGGCGATGGATTTTGACCGGGCGGAAGCGTTACATAAGGAAGTATATAAACTGACTAAAAATGAGCTTGAACTGTTGATTGCTGATATCGGACTGATGAAGATTTGTCAGCGGACAGCTATGAACAAAGAATTTTATGATTATCGTAATAGTGCGCTTCGGCGTATGAAACGTATTCGGGAAGAGAGTGATTTGTTTGCCGACCGCCACGAGGCACTTCGACTGGATTATGCTTTCACCGAATTTTTCATTGTTTCTTCTATTTATTACTATTATCTTCAGCAAAGGCAGGAAGCCATCGCATCTCTCAATCAGATCCCGGAAGATGAAGTATTGGCAGATACGAATCAGTTGCTTTATTATCATTATATCAAAGGATCGGCTTCATTGGTGGAAGCCACCAAGCCGGAGGACAGGAAAATGCGTGAGTTTGACCAACTATATATAACCTGGAGGACTGCGGTTCAGACTAATCATCCTTATTTCGAAGGAAATGGTCTGCAAGGGCTGGCTAATCTGATGGTTTCTTCCAACAACTTCGAACTCTTTCGAACAAGGAGGGGATACGCGCTGGATCAGTTTGGTTTTCCTGTAGATTCGCTTTTGCCTTTGCGAATGGCACAGCTTGCGCTTGAAAAATTCCGGGAGTATAATGATTTGTATCAGATTGCCGGTGCGTATGTGTCTATCGGTAAGTATATGAATGAGCACGGACGTTATTCGGAAGCATTGGATACGCTTACAAAAGCGTTAGATTGTGTGAACCAACACCATATGCTTTATTATCATCATGCAGTGGATACGTTGGACAAGCTGCGTATTTATGCGGAAGGAGATACGACATATACTGGAGTACCGTGGATTATGGAGGAAGACGTAAGGACGGTGCCTGAATGGATTTCGAGGATTCGGGAACAATTGAGTGTATCGTATGCCGGGCTTGGAATGAAGTATGCTTCTGATTACAACCGAAATATATATCTGGATATTCTGAATTATACCCGTCAGGATAAAGAGTTGGAGAGTCGTTATCTTTCGTTGGAATCCGATTCACGACAAATGACGCTTGTACTTTCTTTGGTTATTGCCGGACTTGTACTGGTGGTTATTCTTTGGTGGTTTTTCAATAAGCGATCTAAAATAAGGAATCAAGTAGATGTGGAACGTCTGCAACGGATACTGGCTCTTTGCCGGGACATCACTTCTTCTATACCAATGAATGTTCCGTTAATTCAACAAGGCATCGACCAACTGTTTGGGAAAGGGCGTCTTCAACTGGAAATTCCGGAGGAAGGAAAAGCGGCACTGGTTCCTTTGCATCGGTTGAACCGTGATGAAAAGGCGTTGGTGCACGTGCTTGAACCGTATATCGTTTGGGCTGCGGACAATGAGCAGATGGTAGAAGCGTTGAGTGACGAGCGGATGCAATTGGAAAAGCAACGATATGTTTACGAACAACATATCGCGGGAAATAAACGCCAAAATCTGATTAAGAAGGCTTGTCTGGCCATTGTGAATGGGATAAATCCTTATATCGACCGTATCTTGAATGAGGTGCATAAGTTGACGGAACGAGGATATATCGATCATGAAAAGATAAAGAAAGAGAAGTATCAATACATTGACGAGCTGGTAACTACGATTAATGAATACAATGATATTTTGGCTCTTTGGATTAAGATGAAGCAGGGGACGCTTAGCCTGAATATTGAAACGTTCGATCTCAACGAACTCTTTGAACTGTTAGGCAAAGGGAGACGTGCTTTTGAAATGAAAAATCAGAAGTTGGAAATAGAACCGACCACGGTTATGGTGAAGGCTGACCGGGCATTGACTTTGTTTATGATTAACACGTTGGCGGAAAACGCCCGAAAATATACTCCGGAAGGAGGAACAATCAAAGTGTATGCCCGTACTACGGATGCGTATGTCGAGATTTCCGTAGAAGACAACGGAAGGGGGATTTCCGAAGAAGATGTAGCTCGTATTATCGGTGAGAAAGTATATGACTCTCGTGTCATCGGAATGAAGAATGTAGCTGATCCGGAGGTTCTGAAAGAAAATAAGGGCAGTGGTTTCGGACTGATGAATTGTAAGGGAATCATTGAGAAATATAAGAAAACGAATGAATTGTTCCGGGGATGTGTCTTTGATGTAGAGAGTGAATTGGGGAAGGGGAGTCGTTTCTATTTCCGTTTGCCTTCGGGAGTGCGTAAAGCGATGGGAGTCTTGTTGCTTTGCCTGTTGCTTCCGTTTGGGGTGAGTTCTTGTCTGCATGATCCGATTCCTCCCATGTTGCAGGAGGGTGATTCGATAGTAGTGGTTACGGATTCTGCCTATGAGGATTTACTGGATGCAGCGTCGGATTATGCGAATGCTGCCTATTTTGCTAATGTGGATGAAAATTATGAATTTGCTTTGCAATATATAGATTCTGCTATACTCTTGTTGAACGAGCATTATGAGAAATATGCGCGTCCGGATCGTCCGCATCGGTATATGAAGCTGGTGGGGGAAGGAACGCCTGCCGAAATCAGTTGGTGGAACGAATTGTTTGATTCGGATTATCATGTGATTCTGGATATCAGGAATGAGGCGGCAGTTGCTTTTTTGGCTTTGAAACAGTTGGATGCATACAGTTACAATAATTCGGCATTTACGGATTTGTATAAGTTGCAGGGAGAAGATCAGACTCTTGAAGCATATTGCCGACAGTTGGAACGGTCGAATACGAATAAGACAGTAGGAATTATTTTATGTTTTGTTCTACTGATTGTTTCTTTGGTCGGATACTATTTCCTGTATATGAGAAAACGTTTGCAGAATCGTTTGAATCTTGAACAGGTACTTGAGATTAATCAAAAGGTATTTGCGGCATCTTTGGTCAGACCGCAGGAACAAGAAAATGCAGAGGCACTCCAACGGGAGGAAAGTACGCTTAAAGAAATCCCGCAACGTATTGTGGATGAAGCATTCGGTTCGGTGAATGAACTACTGACAATTGACCGGATGGGAATTGCCGTTTATAACGAAACGACACATCGACTGGAATACGCTTCTCGTCCCGGGCAGGAAATGCCGGAGATGGTAGAACAGTGTTTTAGTTCCGGAGAATATCTTTCTGAACAGCATCTTCAGGCAATTCCGCTGATGGTGGAAGCAGGAGGTGAACATCAATGTGTCGGTGTGCTTTATCTGGAACGCAGGGAGGGAACAGAACAGGAAACAGACCGGCTGCTTTTTGAACTGGTAGCGCGATATGTGGCTATTGTCGTATTTAATGCAGTGGTGAAACTGGCTACTAAATACCGGGATATTGAATCGGCGCATGAAGAAACACGCAGAGCTTCCTGGGAAGACAGTATGTTGCATGTACAGAATATGGTACTTGACAACTGCTTGTCGACAATTAAACATGAGACGATCTATTATCCGAATAAAATCAAACAGATTGTAGGGCGGTTGAATACACAGAAGCTTTCGGAAACGGAGGAGCGTGAAGCGGTGGAGACTATGACGGAATTGATTGAATATTATAAGGGAATCTTTACGATTTTGAGTTCGTGCGCTTCCCGTCAATTGGAGGAAGTCACTTTCCGGCGTACTGTGATTCCGGTGCAGGAGCTTTTGGACGCTGCCGGAAAATACTTCAAGAAATCAATGAAGAACCGTTCGGAGAGGATAGAACTGGAGATAGAATCGATGGAAGCGAAGGTGATAGGAGACGTGAACCAGTTACGTTTTCTATTGGAAAATTTGATTGATGAAGCATTGACTGTGCGTGAAGATGGGGTGATACGTCTGCAAGCACGTCTGGATAATGAATATATTCGTTTTCTCTTTACGGATACGAGACGTGAAAAGAGTGTGGAAGAATTGAATCAATTATTTTATCCGAATCTGGCACGTATGACTTCCGGTGAGAAAGGGGAGTTGAGAGGAACGGAATATCTGGTATGCAAGCAGATAATCCGCGACCATGACGAATTTGCGGGACGCAGAGGATGTCGTATCAATGCCGAACCGGCTGAAGGCGGAGGATTTACGGTTTATTTCACCATTCCGCGCCGATAAAAGGAGAACACATAAAAGTTATTAGATAAGAAACATGGAAGAACAGAAGTTTAAAGTTATTATCGTAGAGGATGTAAAACTGGAGTTGAAAGGGACAGAAGAAATATTCCGTCATGAAATACCGAATGCGGAAGTGATCGGTACGGCAATGACGGAAAGTGAGTTCTGGCCGTTGATGGAGGCGCAGCTTCCCGATTTGGTATTGTTGGATTTAGGACTGGGAGGTTCTACGACCATTGGTGTTGACATTTGCCGGAATATATTCAAACGCTACAAAGGAGTCCGGGTACTGATCTTCACAGGTGAGATTCTGAATGAAAAGTTGTGGGTGGATGTATTGAATGCCGGTGCCGACGGAATTATCCTCAAAACGGGAGAACTACTGACGAAAACAGATGTGCAGGCTGTGATGGACGGAAAGAAGCTGGTATTTAACTATCCGATTTTGGAAAAGATTGTAGATCGTTTCAAGAAATCTGTAGCCAACGATGCCAAGCGTCAGGAGGCGGTCATCAGTTATGACATTGATGAATATGACGAACGTTTTCTCCGCCATTTGGCATTAGGATATACGAAGGAGATGATCGCCAATCTGAAAGGGATGCCTTTCGGCGTAAAATCATTGGAGAAACGACAGAATGATCTTATCGGACGCCTTTTCCCGAATGGAGAACGGGTGGGAGTGAATGCTACCCGATTGGCAGTACGTGCACTGGAATTGCGTATTATCGATTTGGATAATCTGGAGCCTGACGAAGAATAAGTAATGGCAAGTAATACCTCTGGAAAGTAATGAAGAATAAATGGCGTATGCCCCATCCCGCTACGATGTTCCTTCTGCTGACAATGGCAGTGGTCTTTCTTTCATGGATATGTGATATCTATGGGTTGAAAGTGACATTGCCGCAGACAGGTGAGGACATTCGTGTACAAAGCCTGTTGAGCCCGGAAGGAATCCGTTGGTGGTTGCGGAACGCTATTAAGAATTTCACGGGCTTTGCTCCGTTAGGCATGGTGATAATTGCTATGTTTGGATTGGGAGTGGCACAACATTCCGGTTTTATTGATGCATGTATCCGCATGGGGGTGGGAAACCGACAGGAAAAGAGGAAGATCGTCTTGTGGGTGATTGTACTTGGCTTGTTGTCGAATGCCATTGGTGATGGTGGATATATCATTTTATTGCCTATTGCTGCTATGCTGTTTCAATGGGTGGGGCTTCATCCGATTGCAGGGATTGTTACGGCTTATGTTTCCGTTGCGTGTGGGTATAGTGCTAATATTGTATTGAGTACGATGGACCCGTTGTTGGCGCATACCACGCAAGAGGCTGCACTGGCACAAACGGGTTATCAGGGGAATACAGAACCTCTTTGCAATTACTTTTTTATGAGTGCTTCAACGGTGGCCATTACGGCTATTGTGTATTGGATTACTCAAAAATGGCTTCTTCCTACGTTAGGTAAGTATGAAGGCAGTATGAAGGTGGTGGCTTACCATCCTCTGTCTCGTAAAGAGCGGCGTGCCATTATGATTTCCATTGTTGTGGCAGCTATCTATGTGGCTCTTATCTTGTGGCTTACTTTTTCTTCTTATGGAATTTTGCGGGGTGTGAATGGTGGTTTGATGCATTCGCCTTTTATTGCCGGTATTTTGTTTTTGCTTTCTTTGGGAGCAGGTATTACGGGAATGGCTTATGGATTCAGTTCCGGACGGTATCGCACTGACAATGATGTGATTGAAGGACTTACGCAGCCAATGAAGCTTCTTGGAGTGTATTTCGTTATCGCTTTCTTCGCTGCGCAGATGTTTGCCTGTTTTGAATATTCCCATCTGGATAAATGTCTGGCGATTATGGGGGCTGACTTGCTTTCTTCGTTTGAACCGGCTCCTTTGTCTGCTCTTGTTCTGTTTATTCTGTTTACGGCATTGATAAATCTGATTATGGTATCTGCTACCTCCAAATGGGCTTTTATGTCTTTTATCTTTATCCCGATGTTTGCACAGATGGGAATTGCTCCGGATATAGCACAATGTGCTTTCCGTATCGGAGATAGTTCGACGAATGCCATTACTCCTTTCTTATTCTATATGCCTCTGGTGCTTACCTATATGCGGCAATATGATAAGCAGATTACGTATGGTTCATTGCTGAAATATACTTGGAGATATTCATTAGGCATCCTGGTTGTCTGGACATTGCTGTTTATCGTTTGGTATTTGTTGAAAATACCGATGGGATTGTAGGGTTAAGGAATGATTGCCGGGCTCCGGTTTATCTGATTGGAATTTTGTTTTTCTGAATTAATCGCTATATTTGCACCGTTCCTTAAAGAAAGACAACGAATGAATCTACCAGAAATCTCTGAAAATCTAATTGAACAGTTAAATCACGGTAATACAAAAGCATTTGATAAAATCTATCATACCTACTACCTTTATTTGTGTGCGATAGCTGTTTATTATGTGCATGACAAGAGGGTGGCAGGGGAGATTGTGAATGATGTCTTTGTCGCTTTTTGGCAGAATCGCCACCATATCACTCACCCGGCTCTTCCGTACTTGCGGCGTGCTATTCAAAACGCAAGTATTAGTTATCTGCGTTCTTCCTACTTCAACGAAAAACAGATGACGGAACAGATGGAAGAAATCTGGGCTTTTCTCGAAAATCATATTCTTTCTTCCGATAATCCTTTGCAGGCATTGGAGCATAGCGAAATGAATACCATCATCATGAAGAAGGTGGAGGAATTGCCAGCCAAATGCCGTGCCATATTTAAAGCAAGTTTGTATGAGGGTAAGACATACAGTGAAATTGCCGAGGAGCAGAATATTAATGTGACCACTGTAAGAGTACAGATGAAAATAGCATTGACTAAGCTACGCGAATCATTGGGTACTCCTTATATGATAGCTATTTTGATGTTTCTCTAAAAAAAATCGCTTTTCTTTTAAACGTTTCTTTTTTTATTGCGTATCTAGTTATATACACCCATAGAAAAAGTACGTTTATGAATGACTCTTATCATATAGAAGAATTGGAAATCCGGATAAGCAACTATCTGTCCGGTAACTGCACCGAAGAAGAGAAAGAAGCTCTGTTCGCTTATCTGGCTTCCAATGAAGATGCAGCTAAAATTTTCCGGGAGATGTCCGCAGTATGGGCTGTTTCTTCTGTGCCTGCATTTGCCAAAGTAGAGGATGCTAATTTATCACAGATAAAAGAAAAAATAGCCGCTGCTGAGATGAAACCTGTCCGTTCGCGGAAGATAGTTCCTGTGTGGCTGAAGGTAGCTGCTGCAATTATTTTGTTGTTGGGCTGTAATTACTTCTGGTACACTTATACTGAAAATCTTACGGAAGTATATACGAATGCGGATTCTCCTTATGAAATTAAAGTGCCAGCTGGTTCGCGGACGAATATTGTGCTTCCGGATGGAACAGAGGTTTCATTGAATGCGGGTTCTGTGTTACGTTATTGCCGTGGGTTCGGTATTCGTGAACGTGATGTTACGCTTGATGGCGAAGGATATTTCAAGGTGGCGAAAAATGAGAAGATTCCTTTCTTTGTAAATACGAATGGTGTACAGGTAAAGGTGGTAGGGACTGTTTTTAATGTACGCGCTTATGATGACGATAATTATGTAATGGTATCTTTGTTGGAAGGTCGTGTCAATTTAGCCACTTTGTCCGGTTCGGTAATGAAACTATTCCCTAGCGAACAGGCTTTTTACGATAAGAATACGGGCCGCATGGAGAAAATGAAATCAAATGCTAGTTCTGCCTGTGACTGGTTGGATGGTGGCCTGACATTTGAAGATGCTCCGTTTGCCGACATCGCACACCGTCTGGAGCGCAAATTCCAGGTGAAGATCAGTTTAGAGAGTGAACGTCTGAAAGCGGAACGCTTTTCCGGATGTTTCAATAGTAATCAAAGTATCAATGATATATTGGGAGAAATCAACGTTGAGAAGCAATATACATGGAAAGTTAGTGGAGACACTATCTTTATAACTGACAAGAAAAAGGAGGTAAAATAAGAAAAAGTAAAGTATGATTGGGAACTTAGTCGATAGATATATCGGCGGTTCAGCGTTGTATAGAAAGATATTATGTTAACCTTTAATAGTGAAAAATATGAGATTAATAGTAAAAAGAATATTATTAATGCTTCTGCTTTTGTCTGTAGGAAACGTTTTGACTGGTGGTTTCCAGCTATCGGCACAGGAACAAAGTAAGCGATTCAGTGTGAAAGTAGATAATATTACTTTGAAAGAAGCCATTGAAGTAATAAAGAAGCAAGGCAATTACTCTTTCCTGATTCGTAATAATGACATTGATTTGAATAGGAAAGTCTCTGTGAATATAAATAACGGTACTATTAATGATGTGATGGGACAATTGCTGGCCGGTACGGACGTCAGTTATGAAGTGAACGGACCCCGGGTGATTATGTTCCATGCAGTGACACCGCAGAAAGAACAGGAAAAAGCGTTTGTCTTAAAAGGTAGAATCACTGATCCTACAGGTGAAGGGGTGATTGGGGCAAATGTGAAAGTGGTCGATTCTACGGAAGGTACCATTACGGATATGGATGGCAATTTTTCTTTGATGGTTACTCCGAATGCCCGTTTATCCATATCGTATATCGGCTATGCCACACAGGAAGTGGTGGTGAAAGATCAACGTCCTCTCAATGTAACTTTGAAAGAAGATACTCGGTTAATAGACGAAGTAGTAGTTGTTGGTTACGGCGTACAAAAGAAAGCGAACCTGACAGGTGCGGTGAGCAGTGTGAAGATGGATGATGTTTTAGGTGACCGTCCGGTGGTGTCTGTGAGTGACGCTTTGAAAGGGGCAATGCCCGGCTTGCAGATTACAGGTAATTCAGGAAGACCCGGTGAAGAAATGAGTTTCAACATTCGTGGTGTCAACAGTTTGGATAAGAATGGGAAACCGCTGGTGCTGGTGGATAACGTGGAGATGGATATTAATATGCTCGATCCGAACGATATTGAATCGGTGACTGTTTTGAAGGATGCGGCATCTTCTGCTATTTACGGAGCACGGGCAGCTTTCGGTGTGATTTTGATTACTACAAAGAAAGGCTCGGATGCAACTAAACTCTCTATTAATTATTCAAATAACTTCTCTTTTAGCAGACCTGCCAATATGCCTCATAAGGCTACTCCGCTCCAAACGGTACAGGCTTATAAGGACATGGGGACAATCAATTATCAAAGTGGTCAGAACGTAGATACCTGGTTGGGACTTTTGAAGGAATATAATGCTAATCCGTCTGCATATCCGGATGGTTATGCAATGGTGGACGGGCTGCGTTATAGCTTGGCAGAAACTGATCTTTTCGATGATATGATGGAGACTGGTTTCCAGCAAACTCATAATATTTCGGTAGGTGGCGGTACGAAAGATATTTCTTATCGTTTCTCCTTCGGTATGGTGAATGAAAATGGGGTACTGGCTTCGGATAAAGATACGTACAAGCGTTACAATGTGTCTTCTTATCTCCGTTCAGATGTGTTTTCATGGATTACTCCGGAATTGGATATTAAATATACGAACTCTAACTCCTCTCTGCCGGAAACTTCCGGAGGATATGGTATATGGGGAGCAGCAGTCGCATTTCCTTCTTATTTTCCTACTGGAACAATGAATATTGACGGCGAAGAATTACCGATCAATACTCCTCGTAACTTGATTGATCTGGCATATCCGACAACTATTCAAAAGAATAATCTTCGTATTTTCGGAAAGGTTACGATCAGTCCTTTGAAGAATGTGAAGTTGATTGGTGAGTATACATTCAATCATCTAAGTAACGAGAAAACGAAATTTGAGAAGAAGTTCTATTATGCACATGGAGGTAACTTTGTGAAAGAGGTTTCCACTGCCAATTCCAAGTATGAATATTCCAATGGTATTACGGATTATAATGCATTGAACTTCTATGCTAACTATAACAACTCATGGGGCAAACATGATGTAACGGTGATGGGAGGTTTCAATCAGGAGAGTAGTGATTATCGTTATGCTGAGATGTCGCGTATGAATATGATTAATGAAGATCTGCCATCTATTTCGCAGTCGACAGGTGATTATTTTGCTAAAGACAAATTTGAACGTTATACGGTAAGAGGGTTATTCTATCGCATTAACTATTCGTTTGCCGGCAAGTATTTGCTTGAAACGAACGGACGTTATGACGGTTCTTCCAAATTCCCGAAGAATAGCCGTTTCGGTTTCTTCCCTTCGGTTTCCGCCGGATGGCGTATCAGCGAGGAAGCGTTTATGAAACCTTTGAACTCTGTTCTTTCGAACTTGAAATTGCGTGGTTCTTGGGGTAATATTGGAAATCAGAGCATCACTCCTTACGCATATATTCCCGGTATGGATGCGGAACAGGCTTATTGGACTGTTTCCGGTATTAAAGTTACTACTTTGAAACCAGCTGCTTTGGTTAGCAATAGCTTTACTTGGGAAAAAGTAACGACAATTGATGTCGGATTCGATCTTGGGCTATTGGATAACAGATTGAATATGGTGTTCGACTGGTATCGTAGAGATACTAAGGGTATGCTTGCTCCGGGCTCTGAACTTCCGGGTGTATTAGGTGCAAGTGCCCCTTTACAGAACACGGCTGACCTTCGTTCTAAAGGTTGGGAAATCTCGGTTGACTGGAACGATCAGATCGGAAAAGTGAAATATAGCATAGGCTTTAATCTTTACGATGCGAAAACAAAGATTACTAAATACAACAACGAAACAGGACTGTTTGGCAAGGACAAGAACGATAATGAAACATATCGCGTAGGAATGGAACTGGGTGAAATTTGGGGGTATGTGACCGATCGTTTGTACACAGTAGATGATTTCGATGCAGATGGCAAACTGAAGCCGGGTATTGCTAAAGTGGAAGGTTATAATCCGAATCCGGGAGATATATTATATAAGGACTTGGATGGTAATGATATTATCAACAGTGGTACCAGTACAACGAAAGATCCGGGAGACCGTAAAATCATTGGTAATAATACCCGGCGTTATCAGTATGGTATTCATGGTAGTGCAAGTTGGAACGGTTTTTCTCTGTCATTCTTGCTACAAGGAGTTGGTAAACGAGATTTGTGGGTGATGAACGATCTGTTTTATCCGCATTATGATGCTTGGACTACCGTTTATGATTCACAGTTGAATTATTGGACTCCGGAAAATACGAATAGTTATTTCCCCCGTATTTATGAGAAAGCGGCCGGAAATACAGATGCCAATACACGTGTACAAACTCGTTATCTACAGGATGGATCGTATTTAAGTATTCGTAATATAACGCTTTCTTATAATTTCCCGTCTAAGTGGATGAGTAAGATTGGAGTTAATAATTTGGCTGTGTTCTTCAGTGGTGAGAATCTTTATACGTTCGACCACTTGCCGAAGGGACTTGATCCGGAACGTTCTGTCACGGATGATTTAGGACAACGTGGTTTTACCTATCCGTATATGAGACAGTATTCGTTCGGTATAAACCTTTCATTCTGATTGTTTCACAACTTAAAGAGTAATTATTATGAATAAATATATACTATGTGTAAGCGTTAGTCTTTGTTTGTTGATGTCGTCTTGTCTAAATGACGAATTTCTGGAGGTTTATCCCAAAGGACAGCAAACAGAAGCATCGGTCTTTACTACCTATGACAACTTTAAAACGTATACATGGGGATTGTATAACGTGTTCTTCGGATATACGTATGATACAGGGCAAACGGATGAAATTTTCCGTGGTGATTTTGAATCGGATAACATGATAAAAGGATTGGATGGATATGAAGGTCAGTGGGCATATCGCAAAGCAAAGGCTACGGATGAGTCTAAAGATTGGGATTATGATTATATCCGTCGTGTTAACCTGATGCTCGATAATATTGATCATTCGGAAATGAGTGAAACCGAGAGGGAGCATTGGAGAAGTGTGGGATATTTCTTCCGTTCTTATAAATACTTTCAGATGCTTTCTAAATTTGGTGATATTCCTTGGGTAGAGCATGCTTTGACTGAGGAAAGTCCCGAGCTTTATGGAAAACGTGATAGTCGTGACTTGGTGGCTTCCAATATTCTGTCTAATTTGAAATATGCGGAAACACATATTGGCAGTAATATCGAAGCGGATGGGAAAAATACAATTAATATGTATGTGGTGAAAGCTCTTATTTCCCGTTTTGCTTTATTTGAAGGAACTTGGAGAAAATATCATGGTTTGTCGGGAGCGGATACTTATCTGGAAGAATGTGCCCGTGCTTCTGAAGAGGTGATTAAGCAATATCCGAATGTGCATCCTAAATATGATGAGTTGTTTAATTCGGAAACACTGGATGGGGTGACAGGTATTCTTTTGTATAAGGCTTATGAAACCGGACAGTTAATGCATGGTTTGACCCGTATGGTGCGTACAGGTGAATCTTATATTGAGGCAACGAAAGACGCGGTAGACAGTTATCTTTGTACGGATGGACGACCGGTTAGCACGACGACTAGCCGTTATGGGGGTGATAAGAATATGTATGGACAATTCCGTGATCGTGATTACCGGTTGTATTTGACGATCTGTCCTCCATATATGGTGAAGAAAGAAAACGGACCCAGTACGGCTGATTGGAAATATACGGATAATGCACAGGACAGGGAATTTATGGATTTAATGGCTACGATTTCCGGTGAAACTTATCATCGTTTGCCGTCTTCCAACTTTAAAGGATTCACCGTGCAAGGACAACCTCACTTTAAGAATATGAACTGGGGACAGGGCTGGAACGCTTCCCAAATGGGCTTCTGGGTATGGAAATATTATAATACACATACTGTAGCTACCAACGCGAATGGGGTGAATACAACAGATGCCCCGCTGTTCCGTATAGGTGAGGTGATGGTAAACTATGCCGAAGCGATGTGCGAATTGAACAAGTTCGACCAGGCTGCTGCGGATAAGTCTATTAACAAACTTCGGGCAAGAGCTAATGTGGCGAAAATGGTGGTGAATGATATTAATGATGCTTTTGATCCGAAGCGTGATCCTTCCGTTCCTGCTCTTTTGTGGGAAGTGCGTAGAGAGAGACGAGTTGAATTGATGGGCGAAGGTTTCCGTTTGGATGATTTGCGCAGGTGGAAGAAAGGAGACTATGTTAACAAACAACCGCTGGGTGCCTATGTGACAGGGGCTTCGGCCAAGAATTTGAAAGTAACGGGTGGTGCAGGTGCTGATGAAGGATATGTTTATTTCTTTGATACCCCGCTTGGATGGCAGGAACATTATTATCTGTATCCGTTGCCTTTGAAGCAATTGGCGTTAAATACGAATTTGGAACAAAATCCGGTATGGACAAAGTAATTTTAAATTGAAATGATGCACAAGACCTGTAATATTTTAGTATATTGCAGGTCTTGAAAATTTAAGGTAGAAAATGAAAAATAGAATATCAATAAAATATGCGTTTTTTTGTGGAACAGCTTGCTGCATCTCATCTATACTACGTGCACAACAGGATGCATCCCAAATGAATGTGCTTTTTATAATGGCTGATGATATGCGCCCCGAACTGGGGTGTTACGGGGTAGATGTAGTGAAAACTCCTAATATGGACCGTTTGGCGGCAAGTGGCGTCTTGTTTCAGAATGCGTATTGTAATATTCCTGTGAGTGGGGCATCCCGGGCTAGTTTATTGACGGGTGTATATCCTCATTACCCCGATCGCTTTATTAGTTTTTCCGCCTATGCCAGCAAAGATTGTCCCGAAGCAATACCTATTTCGGGATGGTTCACCCGGAATGGTTATCATACTATTTCGGACGGCAAGGTGTTTCATCATATCAGCGATCATGCGGATTCGTGGAGTGAGCCTCCTTACCGGAATCATCCGAATGGATATGATGTATATTGGGCGGAATATAATAAATGGGAACTTTGGATGAATTCGGAATCGGGAAAAACGATTAATCCGAAAACGATGAGGGGACCTTTTTGTGAATCTGCTGATGTTCCTGATACTGCCTATGATGATGGGAAACTTGCAAACCGAGCTATTCGTGACTTGAAAAGGATGAAGGAGGCTGGCAAACCTTTCTTCTTGGCTTGTGGTTTCTGGAAACCTCATTTGCCGTTCAATGCCCCAAAGAAATATTGGGATTTATATAAACGGGAGGAAATACCTTTGGCTACCAATCGTTTCCGACCTGAAGGATTGCCGGAGCAGGTTCGTAATTCGAGCGAGATATATGCGTATGCACGGGTTGCGGATACGAGTGATATTGACTTCCAGCGGGAGGTAAAACATGGATATTATGCTTGTTTGAGTTATGTGGATGCACAGATTGGCAAGGTATTGGATGCATTGGATGAACTGGGATTATCGGATAATACAATTGTGGTTTTGTTGGGAGATCATGGCTGGAATCTGGGAGAACATGATTTTATAGGTAAACATAATCTGATGAATACTTCTACTCATGTACCGTTGATTGTCCGTGTGCCGGGAATGAAAAAAGGAAAAACAAAATCGATGGTGGAATTTGTTGATTTGTACCCGACTTTATGTGAACTTTGTAAACTGCCTGTTCCCGCTGAACAGCTAAGCGGGCAAAGCTTTGCCGGGGTTTTCAAGAATCTGAAAGCTAAGACGAAAGGTGAAGTCTATATTCAGTGGGAAGGAGGAGATAATGCCGTTGACCGGCGTTATAGTTATGCGGAATGGATGAAAGGCGACGTGAAGAAAGCCAGTATGTTGTTTGACCATCGGATTGACGGGAAGGAAAACAAGAATCGGGTCGATGAAAAAAAATATAAGAATAAGGTTGAATCATTATCTTCTTTTATCAGAATAAAGAAGTCATCATTAAAGAAATAATATGAAAACAGTTTTATTACAGTCCAGCCGTTTGGTATCGGTTGTTTTACTCATGCTTTACGGAATGTCGATGTTTGCCCAGCGACAGGATATCTTGCTAAATAATGATTGGAATTTCCGGTTTTCGCATCAGGTACAGAAGGGAACAGAGGTAAGAGTTGATTTGCCTCATACTTGGAATGCGCAGGATGCTTTGTCCGGTAAGATAGACTATAAACGGGGAATTGGTAATTATGAGAAGAATTTATTTATTCGTCCCGAATGGAAAGGAAAACGTCTTTTTATTCGTTTCGAAGGAGTGAATAACATTGCAGATGTGTTTATAAATCGTCGTCATATAGGTGAGCATCGTGGGGGATATGGAGCTTTTATCTTTGAGATCACAGGAAAGGTGGAATATGGAAAAGAAAACTCTATATTAGTACGGGTGAATAATGGTGAACAGTTGGATATTATGCCTCTGGTCGGTGACTTTAATTTTTACGGAGGTATTTATCGTGATGTACATTTGTTGATTACTGATGAGACGTGTATTTCTCCTTTGGATTATGCTTCCCCCGGAGTACGTCTGATACAGGATAGTGTGAGCCATCGGTATGCTAAGGTACGGGCTATTGTTGATTTATCAAACGGGAGTAGTGGTAATCAGGAAGTGGAGCTTAACGTACGCCTGTTAGATGGTCAAAGGGTGGTGAAAGAAGGAACAAAGAATGTGAATCTTTCTGGAAACGAAGTAATGCAGCAGGAACTTACATTTGAAATCGATCAGCCTCATTTGTGGAATGGTCGTCAGGATCCTTTCCTTTATCAGGCAGAAGTGACTCTTTTCCGGAATGGTCAGATGGTAGATCGTGTTACACAACCGTTGGGACTTCGTTTTTACCGGATCGACCCTGATAAAGGTTTTTTCCTGAATGGAAAACATTTGCCTCTTCAAGGCGTTTGCCGTCATCAGGATAGGAGTGAGGTGGGCAATGCGCTGCGCCCGCAACACCATGAGGAAGATGTGGCATTGATGTTGGAGATGGGAGTGAATGCTGTTCGTTTGGCGCATTATCCGCAGGCTACTTATTTTTATGATCTGATGGATAAAAATGGTATTATTGTATGGGCTGAAATACCTTTTGTGGGTCCTGGTGGATATAATGATAAAGGTTTTGTGGATTTACCTGCTTTCCGTGCCAACGGAAAAGAGCAGCTCAAAGAACTGATTCGTCAACATTATAATCATCCTTCTATTTGTGTATGGGGGCTGTTTAATGAGTTGACGGAGTTGGGAGATAATCCGGTTGAGTACATCAAAGAATTAAATGTGCTGGCACATCAGGAAGATACTACCCGGCCTACGACCTCCGCAAGTAATCAAATGGGAGATTTGAATTTCATAACGGATGCTATTGCTTGGAACCGTTATGATGGATGGTATGGTGGCACTCCCGCTGATTTGGGGAAATGGTTGGATCGAATGCATAAGGATCATCCGGAAATATGTATTGCTATCAGTGAATATGGTGCCGGCGCAAGTATTTACCATCAACAAGATTCGTTGGTTAAAACTGTACCAACCAGTTGGTGGCATCCTGAAAACTGGCAGACGTATTATCACATTGAAAACTGGAAAACAATCTCTTCCCGTCCTTATGTATGGGGGAGCTTTGTCTGGAATATGTTTGATTTTGGCGCTGCACATCGCACTGAAGGAGACCGTCCCGGAATTAATGATAAAGGTTTGGTTACCTTCGACCGGAAAGTTCGTAAAGATGCTTTCTACTTCTATAAGGCCAACTGGAATAGGGAAGAACCAATGCTTTATTTAACAGGCAAACGTAACACAGTACGTACACAACGTTTGCAAACAATTACTGCTTTCACGAATCTGTCAGGAGCCGAATTGTTTGTAAACGGTAAGAGTTATGGTAAAGCAATACCGGATTCGTATGCTATTCTGGAATGGAAAAATGTGGAACTAGAACCTGGTGAAAATGAAATAAAGGTTGTTTCCACTAATAAGAAGTTACCTTTGAGCGATAGTTTTCATTGTAGATTGTGATAGGTAGTTTAAATGATAATCGGAAAGAGCACTGTAAACAAAGTAGGTTTGCAGTGCTTTTTTTCTAGGGGTTTCTCTTTTGGGAGATAATAATCCTTCCTGAATCTATAACAGCGGATAATGATACTCCAACAGTATAACAGATCATATCTGACCATAGAAAACCATGTCCAAAGATTAATGCTCCAAGTGTGGTGTTTCGTACAGTATTTGCCCAGTCTGCTTGGTATAGTTGGCTAATTTCTATACAATAAGAAAATAATAAGGAAATAACAATGGTCTTGAGTATAGATAATGACGGGAAAAGAAAGCGTATTCCACAATACACCATGGCTGCCCAAAGCGTATCGCCTGAATACTCTGCGATAAATTCGGGCAATATATCACCATGTTTTCGGGAAGCCAATCCTAACACTATAATTGCGGAAGTAATTGCTAAATAAATCCAACGTTTGTTTTTCACGCAGTAATGTTTTAGTATGGTGCAAATTTATAAAATTAAGTTGGATAACTTGGCAGGATGGATCAAACTCTGATAAAAACAGATTTTATTTACATACTAAACTTTTCGTTCTTTTGAAATGTTATAAGGTCGTTCGAGCTTTATCTCGATAAATGTGTTCATAACCAACCGATTTACGCAATTGTTGTGGAAACGGCTGCAGTTGGTCACTTAAAAAGTTAGTAATTAAAATAATAGAGTTATGAAGAATCTTTTTCGACCGTTGTTAGTACTGACAGGATGTATAGTATTGGCGAGTTGTGTAAGTCAGAAGCAATTTAAAGGTTTAAAAACTGATTATACAAAGTTGCAAAAAGAATATCAGGAAAGTCAATTGCAGCTAAGAGAAAATCAGGCACGTTCAACAAGTCTTGAGGAGAGACTTGCCGAAGCGCAGCGGAATAATAGTGAGTTACGCAAGAGCTTGTCCGATATGCAAAGCATCTTGAATAAGAGTCTTACACAGAGCTCTCAAGGGAATATGAATATGGGTAAGTTAATAGATGAGATCAATGCTTCAAACCGTTTCATCCAGCATTTGGTTAAAGAAAAGAATAGATCAGACTCTTTGAATCTCGTAATGGTCAATAAACTTACCCGTTCGCTTACCCGTGAAGAGATGCGTGACTTGGATATTAAGGTATTGAAAGGTGTTGTATATATTTCCTTAGCAGATAACATGCTTTATAAATCAGGAAGTTATGAAATTAGCAATAAAGCAGAGGCTGTGCTTAGTAAAATAGCCAAAATCATTCAGGACTACAAAGATTATGATGTTCTGGTAGAAGGAAATACAGATACCGATCCGATATCTCGTACGAATATACGTAATAATTGGGATTTGAGTGCGTTGCGTGCTTCATCTGTTGTTCAGGCATTACAGAATATTTATGGTATAAATCCCAAACGCCTGACTGCTGCCGGTCGAGGTGAATTTAATCCGGTAGCCGGTAATGATACGGCAGAAGGAAAAGCTCGTAACCGCCGGACCGAGATTATTATAACTCCTAAACTGGATCAGTTTATGGATTTGATAGATCAGGCTCCTGATAATTCTTCATCAGGTATAATGGGGGATGAGAATACAAAAGAGTAAAGGAAATATTTCCATCTAGGGCTAATAATAAAGCGATGAATTTGAATTCATCGCTTTATTATTAG
>NZ_GG774801.1:237251-238375 GCF_000163675.1 Bacteroides sp. D22
CTTTATTATTAGCAATTTGAAACAGATACAGTAAAGTGTTAGAGGTATCTATATTTTATTTTCAGAGCTTGAGAAATTGCTCTATTTTATAGAGAGTCCGATTTGAAATGAGTATTGCTGATTTTAAATGTTTTCGGCAGATGGACCTATTTTGAAAATTCAAACTCATATGGATAAGGAGTTTGATTCCATGAAACCCATTCTATCTTTCCATAATTATGCAAATCACATGGGAAAACCACAGAATAGTCCCATGGATTATATCGATATGGTATGTCAACATATTGACAAGCATATTTATTTGAATATAGCCAATGATATCCTGTTTTAGAGTCGCTATATATTGCTACCATAAAATATTTACCAATCTTTACTTTAGCGGAAGTATATGTTTCCTTTATTGACGAGGCAAATATAGAATAAGTAGCATCAACTATGCTACCATCTTTCTTTTTAATTTTTGATTTTGACAGCAAATTCCAAGTTTCATCTTGTATTTTTTGATAATCAAGTATATTCCCTGAAAAAGTTTGCTTTTTCACATCAAATTCCTCATTGTTGTCAGCCTTAAATAATAAAAATGTGGTGGAAATATTTTCGTAATCAGACTCTGGAGTAAGAGCTTTGTATCCATTTAGCCAAATTTCCTGAATGTCACTTTTTTCTTCATCACTTTTACTACATCCAACTACTATCAGTGCAGTCATAATTAAAAATAGAAGTTTTTTCGGGCTGACCCCAAAGGAACCCTGAATGCATTTGATGCTGTCAAGTTTCTCTTGGTATTCATTGAGTATATTACGTAGTTTGGTATTGATTAGTGCTGCGTCTGGACGTTTGACTACTTGCCCGTTTTTGAATTGTGAAAGACTGGGCTCAGTTGTAATTCTTGGGGGATTAAGTTTAGTCAATTCCCTTCATGCATATACCTTTGCTAGCCTAAAAAGGAAGAAGCTCATATCCACTACTCCTCTAAATGATGCCCTAAATGCTTTGATTTTAGCATTAAATGCTTCCGCTGCTGCATTTGTACTCCTGTTCACAAAGAAGTTCAGAATCCTTTCATAATGATTCTCAATAGAGTTTGCTACTGTTGTGAATGTATCGTATCCATATTCTTCAAT
>NZ_GG774801.1:238798-256402 GCF_000163675.1 Bacteroides sp. D22
TCCTGAACTTCAATCTCAGGGAGGAAACCTTTTGAGTGAAGATGGAGATCAGAGTACTCAGCAGGAATAGTGGCTTTCTCCTCTAAATAAAGAATAAAGCAAGTATCCTGAGAAACATGATTGACTAGGGTAAAGTAATCAAGGATTCCTGAAGGCAAGAACAAGCTTAAAGAAGCAACAGGATCAATCGTTTGGGAAGAGGATGTTTTCATGATGCAAAAATAAGAATTTTAACGCAATCCCCCAAGGTTTCAGACTGAGCCAAAGACTGTCGACTTTGAATCGAGTGACAATGTACTTTGTTTCTTCTTTGTGATGGATGGCTATACAAATTTTGTGAGATCCATCACTTAACACCTTTGCTGGGATTAGAGCTAATCTGATTGTTGCCATAGTTTCAAAATTTAGAGAAAACACTCGGACAAGATTTCGACAAGGTAAATTGCTCAAAAGTGAGAGTTTTCTCGTTTTTTTTTAATCAATAGCAGCTAATTAGAAAAGTAAAAAGGCTGATTAACCATTTGATAATCAGCCTTTCTGCTAAGTGATTCCGCTGCGATTCGAACGCAGGACCCACGCCTTAGAAGGGCGTTGCTCTATCCAGCTGAGCTACGGAACCAGCCTTATTTGCGGATGCAAAGGTAGTGCTTTTTATGAAAACTCAAAAACTTTCCGGCACTTTTTTATTCATATTTTTCTTTATGGCTATGAATCAGTAATTTATAAAAGAGAAATATTTTGTTTACTTATATGATTGGGGAGGAATGAATAGGAAAACGTCATTTTTACGAAGAATAACGAACGTTATATAGGTTTCAAAAAGGTCAAAAAAATAAAATACGGTTGTGTTTTTCTATTATAACTTCTACTTTTGAACGATAAACAACTAAAAAACACATAAAGTTATGAAGAAATTGATTTTTTTATTTGCATTTTGTATTGTAGTGACTAATGTTTTTGCACAAACCGCCCCAGAGCAATTGAAAAAAGAAGGAAATGATGCATTTAATGCTAAAAATTATCCAGTAGCGTATGCGAAGTTCAGCGAATATCTGAAACAGACTAATAATCAGGATTCTGCAACAGCTTACTATTGTGGTATAGCAGCAGACGAAGTGAAAAAGTATGCGGAAGCCGTGACCTTTTTCGATATTGCTATTCAGAAAAAATTTAATATAGGAAATGCGTATGCTCGTAAAGCTTTGGCTTTAGATGCACAAAAGAAGACTGCTGAATATGTAGCTACATTAGAAGAAGGGCTGAAAGTCGATCCTAAGAATAAGACAATGGTGAAGAATTATGGTCTTCATTATCTAAAAGCAGGACTTGCAGCACAGAAAGCAGGAAAAGCAGAAGAAGCTGAAGATTGTTTTAAGAAAGTAATTCCTTTGGATCACAAGCAATATAAAACAAATGCATTGTACAGTTTAGGAGTTCTGTGCTATAATGATGGCGCTAATATCCTGAAGAAAGCTGCTCCTTTGGCAAATTCTGATGCAGATAAATATGCTGCAGAAAAAGAAAAAGCCGATGGTAGATTTAAAGAAGCATTAGACTATCTGGAAGAAGCTGCTAAGATCTCTCCGGAAAATGAAAATGTGAAGAAGATGCTTCCTCAAGTAAAAGCTGTTATGAAGTAATTTGACCAATCTTATAAATGATAAAGGGTTGCCGATATGACACATCGGGCAACCCTTTTTTATTGCTATCTTTTTCTAATCTATACTTTTTGCGTACATTTGCCTTCCCTAAACGTAGAAGTATTTTATGCACTTATATAATAAGGAACAGGCTATCAAACGAATGAATCAGTTTGGACAACACCATCGTCCTTTTGTTTTTATTATCAATTATCTGCAGGATGCATCTTATATAGAAGAGGTTGCTGCTGTTGATTCTACTGAACTTTTGTATAATTTGAATGGATTTACCAATCAAGCTACGTCAACTGAAAAGTATACACCTTCTTTTTCTGCTAAACCAGCGAACTCTATCTATTGGCAGCCTTCTGCAGAATCTTTCTATTCCTATCAACGCTCGTTTAATATTGTCCGACAGAATATCTTGGCTGGAAATAGTTTTCTCACAAATCTGACTTGTCGCACTCCGGTAGATACCAATCTCACTCTGGAAGATATTTATTATCACTCTAAAGCGATTTATAAGCTATGGGTTAAAGACACTTTTACTGTTTTTTCTCCAGAAATATTTGTGAGAATTCATCAGGGGAAAATTAGCTCATACCCGATGAAAGGGACTATTGACGCTTCCATTCCTTCTGCTGCCCAATTATTGATGAACGATCCTAAGGAGGCGGCAGAACACGCTACTATCGTAGACTTGATTCGTAATGATTTAAGCATGGTTGCCAATCAAGTGTCCGTTTCCCGGTATCGGTATATCGATACATTGCAGACTAATCAGGGAGCGATTCTTCAGACAAGCTCTGAAATTCAAGGCGTATTGCCGGAAAACTATCCGGAACATTTGGGAGAACTTATTTTCCGACTTTTGCCAGCCGGTTCCATTACCGGTGCCCCCAAGAAAAAAACGATGCAGATTATTCGGGAAGCTGAAACTTACGACAGAGGATTTTATACAGGAATTATGGGCTATTCGGATGGAATTAATCTGGATAGTGCCGTTATGATACGTTTTGTAGAACAGGAAGGAGAAAAAATGTATTTTAAAAGTGGAGGTGGAATCACCTGTCAGAGCGATGCGGAAAGTGAGTATAACGAAATGAAACAAAAAGTATATGTACCCATTTATTGAGACTATCCGGATAGAGGATGGACAGATTTATAATCTTGATTATCACACAGAGCGTTTCAATAGAACCCGTGCGGTCTTTTGGGAAGATAGTGTTCCGCTTGATTTGCGTGAGTATATATCGCCACCAGTTTTAAACGGGATTCATAAATGCCGGATTGTGTATGGAAAAGAAGTAGAAGAAGTCACGTATGCTCCTTATCAGATGCGGAAAGTGTCCTCTTTGCATCTGATAGAATCCGATACCATTAATTACACTTACAAAAGCACACATCGGGAAGAACTGAATGCTTTGTATGCCCAAAAAGGAATGGCAGATGATATTTTAATCGTGAAAGATGGCTATCTGACAGATACTTCTATTGCCAATATCGCCCTCTACGATGGGCACACATGGTTTACTCCGGCTCATCCGTTACTCCAGGGAACGAAGCGGGCGGAACTTCTGAATAAGCAATTGATTGTTGAGAAAGACATCGCGCAAGTACATTTAAATGACTATTCACATATCATGTTATTCAACGCCATGATTGACTGGGAACGTATTGTATTGCCTATAAATAAGAAATATTTCATTCTATAAACGATAATTAACTGAAATATACAGAGCATTGCTGAACAAATGTCACTTTTGTACTGTTATATTTATGTGTTTTTCATAGTATTAGATATAAGATTAATTAAAGAGATTGTACTCCACTTGTGAAAGCTAAAGTACGTCAGAGACAGAAGAGTCTGTTTTTTTGATAAATGTGTTAAAGCATCGGTTTTACCAGGCCGATGCTTTTTTTATGTCCTTTTACCCCCTTTTGTAGTTTATATGAAATAAAATTTGTACGTTTGTAGAGTAATAATAGAAAATGATAAAGATGAACATACCCGTTATCTTTCAGTTTTTAAAAGATCTTTCCGCGAATAATAATCGTGAGTGGTTTAATGAGCACAAGGCAGAATATGAAACAGCCCGTGCCGAGTTCGACAACTTTTTGGCAACAGTGATTGCCCGTATTTCCCTGTTTGATGAAACTATCCGGGGAATTCAACCCAAAGACTGTACTTATCGCATTTACCGGGATACCCGCTTCTCTGCGGATAAAACACCTTATAAAATACATTTCGGCGGCTATATCAATGCCAAAGGAAAGAAATCCGACCATTGTGGATATTATGTCCATTTGCAGCCGGATGGTTCGATGCTTGCCGGAGGAAGCTTGTGTCTGCCTTCCAATATCCTGAAAGCAGTGCGTCAGTCTATTTATGACAATATCGAGGAATTTGTTGCGATCGTTGAAGATCCGGAGTTTAAGAAATACTTTCCGGTGATAGGGGAGGATTTTCTGAAAACAGCTCCGAAAGGCTTCCCGAAAGACTTCAAGTATGTCGATTATTTGAAATGTAAAGAGTATGTTTGCTCTTATAATGTTCCTGATGACTTCTTTACCCGGCCGGATATGTTGGAACAGATAGACAAAGCGTTCCGCCAGTTCAAGCGGTTTGCTGATTTTATAAATTATACGATTGATGATTTTGAATAAATAATGCCTGGAATATAAACTTTAAAATTTAACTTATATGGTAGTAGATACTTTAGAAAATCTGGAGAAATATGCGTCTTTAAATCCTTTGTTTGCACAAGCCATCGACTTCTTGAAGTCTCATGACCTCCAAGCCATGGAAATTGGTAAGACAGAACTGAAAGGGAAAGATCTGTTCGTGAATATCGCACAAACCAAGCCTAAAACAAAAGAGGAAGCCAAACTGGAAACTCATAACGAATTTATTGACATTCAAATCCCGTTGTCGGGAACAGAAATTATGGGGTATACCACTGCTAAAGATTGTGTTCCGGCAGATGCACCTTATAACGCAGAAAAAGACATTACTTTTTTTGAAGGATTGGCAGAAACATACGTTACCGTAAAACCGGGAATGTTTGCTATCTTCTTCCCGCAAGACGGTCATGCTCCCGGCATCACTCCGGATGGTGTGAAAAAAGTAATTGTAAAAGTAAAAGCATAATCCTAATTCAATTCTGATATGGAAAAGACACTTAATCTCATAAAAAATGATCCCTGGCTGGAACCTTTTGCCGGTGCTATCACCGGGCGTCATCAGCATGTATTAGACAAGGAAGCTGAATTGACGAATAAAGGCAAACAAACCCTTTCAGATTTTGCATCGGGGTATCTTTATTTTGGATTGCATCGCACCGATAAGGGATGGACTTTCCGTGAATGGGCGCCCAATGCTACTCATATTTATATGGTGGGTACATTTAATAATTGGGAGGAAAAAGCAGCCTATAAGCTGAAAAAACTAAAGAATGGCAATTGGGAAATTAACCTGCCGGCGGATGCCATTCATCATGGCGATCTCTACAAATTGAATGTATACTGGGAAGGCGGACAAGGCGAGCGTATTCCTGCATGGGCTACTCGTGTGGTGCAGGATGAACAGACCAAGATATTCAGTGCGCAAGTCTGGGCTCCGGAGAAACCCTATAAATTCAAAAAGAAAACATTTAAGCCCGACACGAATCCACTGTTGATTTATGAATGTCATATCGGAATGGCACAACGGGAGGAAAAAGTGGGCACTTATAACGAATTCCGCGAGAAAATACTTCCCCGTATTGCTGAAGAAGGGTATAATTGTATCCAGATTATGGCCATTCAGGAACATCCTTATTATGGAAGTTTCGGCTATCATGTATCCAGCTTTTTTGCTGCCTCTTCCCGTTTTGGTACTCCCGACGAATTGAAAGCATTGATCGATGCCGCTCATGAGATGGGAATTGCTGTGATTATGGACATTGTTCATTCACATGCAGTGAAGAATGAAGTAGAAGGATTAGGAAACTTTGCCGGTGATCCGAATCAGTATTTCTATCCGGGCGTTCGTCGCGAACATCCGGCTTGGGATTCTCTATGCTTCGATTATGGCAAGAACGAAGTGATTCACTTCCTGTTGTCTAACTGCAAGTACTGGCTGGAAGAATATAAATTTGACGGCTTCCGTTTTGACGGAGTCACTTCTATGCTATATTATAGTCATGGTTTGGGTGAAGCCTTCTGTAACTATGGAGATTATTTCAACGGTCATCAGGATGATAATGCGATTTGTTACCTGACATTGGCTAATGAAGTGATTCATCAGGTAAATCCGAAAGCGATAACCATTGCGGAAGAAGTTTCCGGTATGCCGGGGCTGGCTGCAAAAATAGAAGATGGCGGTTACGGCTTCGATTATCGTATGGCCATGAACATTCCGGACTATTGGATCAAGACAATCAAAGAAAAGATTGATGAAGACTGGAAACCTTCCAGCATGTTCTGGGAAGTAACCAACCGTCGTCAGGATGAAAAGACCATTTCGTATGCAGAAAGCCACGACCAGGCATTAGTGGGAGACAAGACAATTATCTTCCGTCTGATTGATGCTGATATGTACTGGCATATGCAAAAGGGAGATGAAAATTATGTTGTCAACCGTGGTATCGCTTTGCACAAGATGATTCGTTTATTGACCTCTTCAACCATCAACGGAGGTTATCTGAACTTCATGGGAAATGAATTCGGTCATCCCGAATGGATTGACTTCCCGCGTGAAGGTAACGGATGGTCATGTAAGTATGCCCGTCGCCAATGGGATTTGGTAGACAACAAGAATCTGACCTATCATTATATGGGTGATTTTGATAAGAATATGCTGAAAGTTCTGAAGAGCGTGAAAAACTTTCAAACGACACCTGTTCAGGAAATATGGCATAATGATGGCGATCAGGTATTGGCATACGGCCGTAAAGACCTTATATTTGTCTTTAACTTTAATCCGAAACAGTCATTTACCGACTATGGATTCCTGGTAACTCCGGGAGCTTATGAAGTAATATTGAATACGGACGACGTTGCATTTGGAGGAAACGGTTTGGCAGATGATTCTGTAGTGCACTTTACTATTGCCGATCCGCTGTACAGTAAAGAAAAGAAAGAGTGGTTGAAACTCTACATTCCTGCCCGTACCGCTGTAGTGCTTAGAAAGAAGAAATAATTTTATCTTTAAATAAGAAGCCCCTGCAACTATCATTGTATATCTGCAGGGGCTTTCTCGCATATTGTGTTATTGAATGATTTAGTTCTAGTTTACCAAAAAGGTACTTGGTCCGAGAATATCATACATATCACTCACGTTGCGTGTTTTCAGTAATACTCCTTGTGGAGTATAGAATAACTGATATTTGATGTCAACGTTATCTTGGCCTACTTTAATTACAATAATAGCTTGCCATTTGGGAAACTCTACCATTGTCACATTATCTACCACCCAACTAGCGTATGGCCCGGATACAAAAGCATTATAGACTGCCGGTGACAGACGATCAAGGCTAACAAGGTCAGTCTGTGTCATCACCCATTGCCCCCGGACGTTAAACCACACATTTTTAGTAAATCCGTTCATTACAAAATTGGCGCAATAATATCCGTCATCTTGTGACCAGGCAATGCCGTTTGCTTTGGGATACATTTTCTTGAAAGTTGCCTGTACATTGCCGGGAGGGGTATCTCCAAAAACAGATGTAGATAATAGCAAAAACAGTGTGATCGCACAAATCATAAATTTCTTCATAAGCTTTGAGTTTAGAGAATTAGTTATAACTAAACAGCCTTTGAGAATATTTGTTTGAGCGATGTACATAAAATAATCCTCCGGGCATTATATAAGTGAAATGCCCGGAGGATAAGGAGTATGCGGTTCTTATCTTACTCTTTTTACTTAAAAAGTAATCTTTAAAATTTTTCCGTTATAACCTCCGACCGAAACATCTGTCGGTTTATAAGGTAATAAGCAGATTTCTTCTTTAGCACCGGTCATCAAATCAATGGCCTGATAAGACTCCATTTGAGGAATCTGCAAAAAGTCGAAGGCATGTGAAGGTACGTTGATGGCAACATCTACCAGTTGACTGTCGAAATTAATAACGAAAAACAGAATCTCGTTTTTGTATTTCCGCATAAAAGTATATTGTTTATGCTCATTGAAACGCCATCCGTTTATATTGGCATACATCAAGTCAAAGAATACCCCCTTTTTGATTGCCTGCTCTTCGTTGCAAAGCGTCAGTACTTTTTGATAGATAGAGTAGAGGTGCTTATGTTCTTCAGTAAGCATTTTTCCGTCAAACTTTCCTCCGTTACGCCAACGACGTATAGTATCTACGCTCCAATAATCGAATATGGTAGTCCGTCCGTCTCTTCCGCTGAATCCTTCGCTATCCATGCCCAGCTCTCCGAACTCCTGACCGAAATAGATCATCATAGGATTGGTGTTCATACATGCAGAAACAATTAGTGCGGGAATCCCTTTACGCGGATTACCGGCAAAGAAATCAGATGCGATACGTTGCTCATCGTGGTTCTCCAGGAAGTTGAGCATTTTTTTCTCTATTCCATTCAGGCTTTGCCAGCAATGAGTGATTGCAGTGGCAGATTCATATCCGCAGGCTACATTTCGTAATGTATCATACAATCCTACCTTATCATATAGATAATCAAACTTACCACGGAACAGATAGTTACGATATTCGCTGGGATTATAGACTTCTGCGATGAAAAGTATTTCAGGATAAACCTCTTTAACTTGAGGAATAGCCCATTCCCAAAATTCAACGGGAACCATTTCTGCCATGTCACAACGGAAACCGTCAATGTGCTTTGACGCCCAGAAAAGAAGAATGTCCAGCATCTTTATCCAAGTGTCCGGAGTTGGGGAGAAGTGGCAGGTACCGCCATTCTGATAATCCACTCCATAGTTTAATTTTACCGTTTCATACCAGTCGGTGATATTAGGCGTAGCATCAAAACGATTGTTACCGGTAGCTTTAGCCGGAAATTCCCGGTAAGGCTCTGCTGCACCGTCTTTCATATCGAACTGGGCACGAAGTTCCGCTTGCGGAATATAATAGAAATTATTGTATGGACTGAAAGATTGATTGGGGTCATCGTTAGCCCCTAATTCCGTCGTACCGTCGGGCTGTGCGTCCGAATGGTACTGGCGTGCTACGTGATTAGGTACAAAATCTATAATCACTTTCAAACCTGTGCGATGTGTACGGTGTACCAGGTTCTCAAATTCTTTCATACGTCCCTGTACATCGTTGGCCAGGTCAGGATCTACATCATAATAATCCTTGATGGCATAGGGAGAGCCAGCTTTTCCTTTCACAATGGCAGGATGATCCGGACTGATGTTATAACGACGATAATCCGTTTGAGTGGCATGTTCGATGATGCCTGTATACCATATATGTGTAGTACCTAATTTTTTGATTTCACCAAGTGCCTTGAGCGTGAAATCAGCCATTTTTCCACAACCGTTGGTGGCAATGTCGCCATTGTAGACACAGTGGTTGTTGTTATTTCCAAACAGACGGGTGAACACTTGATAGATAATTATTTTATTTTCGTCATTCATATAGAGTAGATTATTAATATTCGTATTCATTCTTTTTTCCGATGGATAGGAGGTTACTTCCATATTTTCCCTTTTTCTTCCAACAGTTGATTAAGCACTTCATTGGCTGTATTATATCCCTGTCCGAAGATTTCTTCTGCTTTCTCCAGTTCGGTATTGCTATATCCGTATAGATTGTATGGTTCGATTAATAAATCACACTTTTCCCTTTCTGGAAAAGTATTGGCGCGGAACATAAAATGGAATGAACGCATAGCAATGCTTACAATATTCATTTTGTAGTCCTCTGCCATGATGGGGCTTACGTTGACAGCCACCACCTTATCACACACTCTACGCAGGGTAGAGACAGGAAGATTCATCATCAATCCTCCGTCTACATAGTTAGTGCCATCTATATTGACTGGTGCGAACATAACAGGCATACAGCAGGAAGCTGCGACCCGTTCAGCAATACTGCCGCGGTGAAAATGAACCATGCGTCCATGATCGAGGTCGGTTGCTGTGATAATCAGAGGAAGTTGTAAATCTTCCAAGTTTTTGGCTTTTACGTTGGTTCGGAGAAAGTCTATAAATTCACAAAGGTCAAATAATCCTTTTTTAGGAATTACCAGTTTGGTTAAATCCTGGAATTTATGTCCGGAGAAATAATCAAGAACTTTGTGGGGTTCGTTGCCATCTGCATAAAAGACACCGGCAAGTGCTCCTGCGCTTACTCCGGAGATGATTTCCGGTTTAATATCATGCTCTAAAAGAGCTTGCATAACTCCCAGATGGGCAAATCCTTTAATAAATCCTCCGCTTAGTGCATAGCCAATCTGATATTTCCGGCTATTCCTGTTATTTGTGAATACCTCCATGAGTTGCTTTCTTTAGTTCGCCACGAATTTAGTGAATTTATTGAAAGTAGGAGGAATATAATGAATAGTTTTTTTAAGAGAACGTTATAAGTAGTTTTTTGTTATCCATAGAACACAATAAATGCGGATAACATGGAACTTTAATTGCGTAAATATAAAGTTTTGTTATCCGCATTTAAATATATCACAATAGAGCACAAATATACGGATGGAATCTTTTACACCAGCACTGTGTACTGATTAGAATCCGAAATCGTCTATCTCCACTTTATGTTCTTCGCTTTCTTTAAAAGGTTTTGCTTCTTTTTGTACTGGATTTCCTTCGATATAGATAGCGCGGAATGGACGGGCAGGGCAAACATATTCGCATCCTCCACAACCTACGCATATTTCTTTGTTTACATGAGGGATCGTTAATCCGTCTTTATATGGTACCATTGCCACAGCCTGTGTAGGACAGTGCTCGGAACACGCTCCGCAACTGGTTCCATCAGTATAAACGATGCAATTTTCTTCGATAAAAACAACATATCCCATTTGTGTAAGATGTTTTTGCTCTACACTTATGGGAAGAATTGCTCCATTGGGACAAACGTCTCCGCAAACAGTACAGTCAAAATTACAAAATCCTTTCTCAAAACTGACGGTCGGCTGCATTATGCCTGCCAAACCATACTCCATAAAAGCAGGTTGCAGAACATGAGAGGGGCATTTGCTGACACAAAGATGACAGGATGTACATTGCTGTTGAAAGTGTTCCCGACTGATAGATCCCGGAGGAGTGATTGGATTCTCTTTTTTGTATGCCTTTTTGCCTTCCAGTCTTGCAACGGATTCTTTGGCTTGGGACAGGAGTTTGGGTGCAGCCCCGGCAGTAACAAGACCGGTAACCAAAAAGCGGCGTTTGGATGAATCCGTGTCCGGTGATGATGGCACAGGGACTTCTACGTTTGCTTGTTGTTTCTTTAAAGAAGGGTTATAGACCAATGCCTTTTGCTTGCATGCTCCCAGGCAATCGAAACAATCTACGCAGCGGCTATAATCAATGGCATGTTCTTTACTATTGATGCAGGAGGCTTTGCATTTGGTAGCACAAAGCCCGCATCCATTACATTTCGCAGTATCGATACGGACCTTAAATAATGAAAAGCGGCTCAATAATCCCAATACTGTTCCTACGGGACAAACCGTATTGCACCATGTCCGCCCGTGTTTCCATGCCATTACAAAAATAACTGCCAGAGTGATAATAGCAATGAGAAGAGAAGAAATGCTTAAAACAGAGGTATCTACCTGATAAAACGTATAATTGTCAAACTTGGAAAAGACGGATTCCAACAGATTATTCCCCAACATGTAGATAGGTTTGAATATATGCACTACCACACGTCCATACGCGCTGTATGGATCGAGCAGGCCTACAATAAATGTAAATCCGCATAGAAATCCGATTACTGTCAGTCCGAGTACGCCCCAACGCAATTTGTTTTTCGTGGGACTGTAACTATATCTTTTTTTCTTTTTCCCTGTTGATTTTGAAATGCGTGCAATGACATCCTGCAAAATACCCATAGGGCAAATTGTAGAACAATAAACGCGTCCAAACAAGAGCGTTAACACAATGAGAAATAATAAGATACCTATACTTAGTGAAAGGACAGCTGGAATAAATTGCAAATGTGCCAGCCGATGAAAACTGTTCGGTAATATTTCTGCGAAATCGAGAAAAAAGAAAGAAATCAGCACAAATAAAAGTGCTGATATTCCAATACGTAGCTTTCTTGACATTGTTATTTTACATCTTAATTCGCTTGACATTCAGCTTGTCAATGTTCATAGTTCCTATTTTCAGTGCTTCTCCTTTAGCGAGGTGTCCCACAGTATCTAGTGGCATCTCACGTACTTGATTGAAGAATTTGGCAGCAGCCGTGTCCACTGCTACAATATCCGGTGAAATGAACAGTCCTTTTGCTAATACGACATCCGAGGCAGAACGTCCTCGCGGGCCATTGGTTTTCATGATACGATAAGCGTCCACTACGTTAAGCACAGCTTTCTTTTGCAGTGTGCAGATATCGGCAATACATTGCTGCAAGTCATTCTGGTGGAAAAATCCACGGTCCCAGACAATTCCCATGTGATTTTTCATTGAGATAGTCAGATTGGCGCCCCCGTGATTTTTCAGGATGGGAACATTGATCCATACATCGCAATTCAGGATGGCTTCATGTATCTTTGCTTTCTTCATCTTCTGACCGTTGGGTAAGTTTACCGGCTTGTAATAAGACTCCAAATGAGCAGGCATTACTTTTGCTCCGGCAGCTTTTGCCGCCGCTTCGATGCCGCTGTTTTTGTAGCACTTCTGCCAATCGTCACACGTATGGTCGAATACGGTCACTTCTTTAGCTCCGGCAGCAAAGCATTGTTTCACGATTTCAGCAATCAGTTGCGGGTTGGTGTTTCCTGCCAGTTCCGGCACTTTATCCCAACCGATATTAGGTTTTACGACCACCTTCTGTCCCGGTTTGACGAATTGTTTCATACCGCCCAGTTCGCTGATAGCACGGCGGAACATAGCTTCCGGTTCTCCACCCATGACGGCTACCAAGTCCGGATTGCCTCCGTTCGTATTATTAATAGTCTGGGTTAATATCTCCATTGCCTCCGAATGCTGAATACTCAATGCGGCACCGGTTATGGCTACTGTTTTTAAAAAGTCCCTTCTGTCCATTTTTGATTTTACTTTAGAGTTTTGCAATCGCTTTCAGTAGGGCGTAGCCGCTAAACCATTGAATTAACATACCGGGAATACCAATGCGGAAGTCTTGCACTGCTGCATGGAAATTTCCGATGAATGCCCATTCAAAAGCAGTTCCTATAATCTGATAGGAGAGAACGACACCGAGAATAGCCCATAAAGAAACGGATTTCAGTGTTCGTGCAGCCAAGGCGGAAGTACCGGCAAGTAAAGCGGATTTTATCAATATAATGGGGAGTGCAGCTCCCGATGGCATTGCAAATAACAGGTGATTGATGACAGGAGAAAGAATTGCTGTCAGTAATCCCACACGAAAGCCATATTTATAAGCTGCGATCAACGTGAAAAAATAGATCGGCAATAAAGTAGGGCCACCGTATGGTACAAGATGACAGATTTGTGGAAGTGCAATGTTGCCTACCACAAATAGCAGGGCAAAGAGGTAAGTTCTTACATTGCTGTAATTCAGTGAATAGAGTTTAGCAGATGTTTCCATTTTCGTTGATAACTTTAATGTTTAATAGAACGATAATATTTAAAAAATTAGACTTCTTTCCGTAGAAAAGGTTTAATCCTGGCAAAGAACTATTTGCTTAAGTAACTGTCTAAAATTAGTTAATAGAAAAAAGGAGGCTTCGTTGCGTTTTGAATAATAACTTATAATACGAACTAATTTAAGCATTTACTTTATGATATTAAAAATGGGACAGAAAAGTTTCAAGCCTATTTGAAACACTTTGTTTCACTATGGGAAACTGTTTGTTTCACTGCTTGAAACCATTCGTTTCACACCGAGAAACAAACAGTTTCAAAGCTTGAAACATATTTTGAAACTATTTGGTTTGTATTTTAGCCTTATTCGGCACCCATTCTTTCCCGGATCTTTCCCCATGCATGCGTATCAAACAGGCAACTTTGGCGCATAGTCCCACACATTTCTCTGAATCTGGACATAGGTATCGTATAACTCAACTTATCCGCTTCAAAGTACGGACGCACCGACGGATCGAAGAAACCGATAAAGGTCCGCTTGCCTCCTTTGCGGTTTTCAAGAGTGGCTTGTGTCACTATGGAACTGCAACCGGAACCGAATAAGGAAACGACGCCATCTTCGGCATTATTATCATAGTAAGCCCATGTAGTCAGTCCGGAAAGCATATCAGGATTGGCGATAAACATGACGCCTTCCATTTGTTCCAGATTAGCTATTTTGTCTATACGGGCAAAATGAAGGTATTTCTTTTCTGCCATCGGCACTCCGAGTTGCCGGATAAATTCAATGACCATTTCCGGAGTCTGTTTATATCGTTCTTTTAGTGAGACAAAAGTCGGTACGCGTTCAGGCATTTCTGTAAAACCTGTGTAGAATTTGCCGCCACCGCAACCGATATTTTCTGCATTCAAGCTGATAGTACCACCTTCTCTGACAGTCTTCATACCTTTAAAGAAGCAACCGTTAATTTTCTCTGCTGTTCCTTCCAGTATATCCGAATACCAAAATACAAGAGGTAATTCGGCATTCTCTCCGAATGCCTCCTTGAAATTCTGAATAAATGTTTGGATGTCCATAGCTTATCAATTTTAGTTATGTATGTAGGTCTTTGTACAAAGTTAAAATAAAAATAGACATTCATCCTCTTTTTAAACAATAATTACTTATATTTGTCCGGAACAGAATATAAAGAGAAGCGTTATGAAGTATTTACTAATATATATAGGGTTACTTTGTACATCCCTGCAATTGTGGGGACAAGAAACGGTTGCTACAAGAATCGTTCCTCCGACGGGATATGTCAGGGAGGCTTGTTCCGATCATTCGTTTACAGGTTACTTACGTAATTTGCCTTTGATGCCGAAAGGTAGTAAAGTGATGCTTTATAATGGAAAAGAAAAGGCAAATCAGTCTGCAGCCTACGCTGTAATTGATATGGAGATAGGCAACCGTGATTTGCAACAGTGTGCCGATGCGGTAATGCGTTTGCGGGCGGAATATCTGTGGAAACATAAACGATATGGAGAAATAAAATTCAACTTCACCAATGGTTTCCCTGCCGGGTACAAGAAATGGGCGGAAGGAAATCGGATAAAAGTCAGCGGCAATCAAGTGCAATGGTATGCTGCGGGTAAAGGAGTGGATTATTCCTATAAAACTTTCCGTAACTATCTCGATATGGTCTTTATGTATGCCGGAACGGCTTCTTTATCCCGCGAGCTTCAGGCTGTGTCTTATACTTCTTTGCAACCCGGTGATGTATTTATTAAAGGAGGCTCACCCGGACATGCGGTCATTGTTGTAGATGTTGCTGTTCATCCGACTACCAAAAAGAAAGTATTCCTGTTGGCGCAGAGCTATATGCCTGCACAACAGATTCATATTCTTGTAAATCCTGTCAGTCGCAGCCTTTCCCCCTGGTATGAATTGGCGGAAACGGATGCGGGGAAACTATATACTCCGGAATGGATTTTTAGCCGGAAAGATTTAAAACGCTTTAAGGAGTAGAATCTTTTCGTTATCTTTGGCATTTAACAAACCGTTTTAATCATACAACAACGAAAAACAACCGATTATGAATCAAGATTTGTCAATGAATGCTAACCAGTTGGTAGCATTCCTTCAAAAGCCAACTTCAGAGTTTACCAAAGCCGACATTATCTCATTTATCCAGCAAAAAGATATCCGCATGGTCAATTTCATGTATCCGGCGGGAGACGGTCGTCTGAAAACCCTGAACTTTGTCATCAACAATCAAGCCTATCTGGAAGCTATTCTTACTTGTGGAGAACGGGTAGACGGCTCCAGTCTTTTTTCTTTCATAGAAGCGGGCAGTAGTGACCTTTATGTGATTCCCCGTTTCTGCACTGCATTCGTTGATCCGTTTGCCGAGATTCCGACGCTGTCTATGCTTTGCTCTTTCTTCAACAAAGATGGCGAACCCCTCGAAAGTGCACCAGAACACACCCTTTACAAAGCAAGCAAAACTTTTACAGAAGTTACCGGAATGGAATTTCAGGCAATGGGCGAATTGGAATATTATGTAATAGCCCCGGATACAGGTATGTTTCAAGCAACCGACCAACGTGGTTATCACGAATCGGGTCCATACGCTAAATTTAATGAGTTCCGTACTCAATGTATGTCTTATATCGCACAGACAGGCGGGCAAATAAAGTATGGACACTCCGAAGTGGGTAATTTTACGTTGGATGGCTATATTTATGAGCAGAATGAGATTGAGTTTCTGCCGGTTCCCGTATCGCAGGCGGCAGATCAGTTGATGATTGCCAAATGGGTGATTCGTAATCTGGGATACAGATATGGATATAATGTGACCTTTGCTCCTAAAATTACAGCCGGTAAGGCAGGGTCGGGCTTGCACGTACACATGCGTATCATGAAAGACGGAAAGAACCAAATGTTGAAAGACGGCGTTTTGTCGGAAACAGCGCGTAAAGCAATTGCCGGAATGATGGTGCTTGCTCCTTCAATCACTGCCTTTGGAAATACCAATCCTACTTCTTATTTCCGTCTTGTTCCTCATCAGGAGGCACCTACCAATGTTTGCTGGGGAGATCGTAACCGTTCCGTATTAGTACGTGTGCCATTGGGATGGGCTGCAAAAACAGATATGTGTACATTAGCTAATCCGTTGGAAGCCGAAAGCCATTTTGACACCAGCCAGAAGCAGACTGTAGAAATGCGTTCTCCGGATGGTTCGGCAGATTTATATCAACTGTTGGCCGGTTTGGCTGTTGCCTGCCGTCATGGCTTTGAAATTGAAAATGCGCTGGATATCGCTCAAAAGACGTATGTGAATGTGAATATCCATCAGAAAGAGAATGAAGATAAACTAAATTCACTGGCACAACTGCCAGATAGCTGTGAGGCTTCTGCTGATTGCCTGCAGCAACAACGGGCAATCTTTGAACAATATAATGTCTTTAGTCCGGCAATGATTGATGGTATCATCCGCAGACTTCGCAGTTACGAAGATAAAACGTTGCGTGCGGATTTGGAAGGAAAGCCGATGGAGATGTTAGATCTCGTACATAAGTATTTCCATTGTGGATAATCTGCAAACGTAAATTGGTATATAATAAAGGCTATCTTCTGTTTCAAAGAAGGTAGCCTTTAATTTTCTGATGCAGAATTTAACTATAAGTATTTGTTTTTCAAAGAGCTTATAACAAAGAAACTATAGAAGGCTAATCAGATAATTGGTGGCAGATAGTTTGATATAATAGAGTTTAAACGTTAAGTATTGGCCTATTTTCATAAAAAAGATGTTTTGAGAAAAGAAAAAGGAGGGAGTATAGTGCATTATCTCCAAATAATGCTTTCCTTTGTACCAACAACAATAAAGAGGTTTATTACGATTTGATTTTTTTACGTGTATCTTCTCATTTATTTGAGCATATCCATTTCTAATTAAGATCTTCCTAAAACTTTCTTATTGAATTATTAATTTTTTATATTTGTATTTTGGCTCAGTCTGAAACCTTGGGGGATTGCGTTAAAATTCTTATTTTTGCATCATGAAAACATCCTCTTGGATCAGTCTGAAAATTGGGGGATTTGATTCAGAGCAATCATATTCTTAACAAAATAGATTCATTCCGGTGTGAAAATGAACTAAACTGTGCAGTTCTGACTCATTCGATAGCGGAATACTGCGTAACTTACCTCTTTTTTTATAAATAAAGTATCATCAATGCCACTATAAGATTATTGCCATTCATCGCTTT
>NZ_GG774800.1:0-51795 GCF_000163675.1 Bacteroides sp. D22
GTGACAGGATGGCACACGTTTCAGCGGTATATCATACCATCATCTCAACCTGTAAGATGCAGGGTGTGTCTGTGCTTGATTATTTCAAGAGATTTTTCAGCGAAATTGTTAAAGGACGTAGGGATTATGAACATTTGTTACCCTTGACAATCGGACTGGAGTAATAACAAATATTAAAAATCAGTATCTTTTTTGACGTTATTTATGAGGGAACCGCCTTGTGGCGGCTTTCCTTGGGGTACACGTCAAAATTGGACGCTAACAGGATTTGCTATATTATGTGTATTAGTAGGCCATATACTTATTATATATACACAGGAGAAGACAAGATATCCGCTTGTCGAAATAATCTATTCCTTTCATATGCCATTATTCTTTTTTGTTAGTGGATATGTCGGATACAAGTCCCAGTCTACTCAAAAGGGTGTATACTCTTTTCTGAAAGGAAAAGTAAAATCATTATTAATTCCATATATTACATGGCTATTTGTCATGCCTTTAATGTTAAATAATGAATATCCTTCTAATTTATCAGCTATTATCCAAAAAATCAATTTTGTTCCAAATTTAAATTATTGGTTTTTACCATTAATGTTTACATTTCATGTAATTTACTTATTCTGGCACAAATATTCTTTTTTTGGGGGGGCAAAAAAGGAATTGGAAGGCTTATTAGTCCTTTTTAGTACAATTGTCTTAACTGGGTTGCTCTTTAAGTCATATTACACTTGTGTATATGCTATTTATGGCTTATCTTTTTTCTTTGGTTATTTCATTTCGAAATACACTATTATTGAAAAGTTCTGTTGTCAAAGAAGGGTAGCTATTTTTTCTATATTTTTTCTTATACTTTTATGGAAGATTTTTCCTTTAGATACTTCAATAAACCCTAGTCCAACTTATTCCCTATTAAATTTAGGATCCTTTTTGGTTACAAGCCTGCTATCAATAATTCTATTCCTTTGTTTTTTTAAAACAGTTACTATGCCATCTTTTGTAAGCTCTGTTTTGATAGAATTAGGGAAATCGACTATGGCTCTATATTTGCTTCCTATCTATTTATTGCCTAGCGGTTATGTTTTTCCTTCTAATCTACCTTATAGCTTGGTAACTATATTAGCAATAATTATCAGTTTGGTTCAAGGATTTGTTTCGTATTTAATATTTAAAGCATGTCTTCAAATACCTATAATACCTAATATTTTATTTGGTTCAAAATCCAAAACAACTTTATAACATCATGATTCACATACTACTATGTACAGATAATAATTACACTATGCCTTGTGGTGTAACGATGTTATCCATATCCTTAAATAATATTTCTAAAGATATCTGTTTCCATATATTTATAGAAAATGTTGATGAAATTGATAGAAAAAAACTATTGGATAGTTTGCAAAGTGAATTGCACTCGATTCAATTCTATGAAGTTGATTCTAACATTTTAAATAACTTACCCATTTCAACTAGGTTTCGTAAATCTATATATTATAGGCTTTTATTAGACAATATTTTGGATAAATCTATTGAACGAATTTTATATCTCGATTCAGATATAATAGTTAGAGATTCTATTGAAGCTCTGTGGAATGAGAATATTGATGAATATGTATTAGGTGCAGTATTGGATCAATCATGTGATGATATCCGTAATTTTAATAGGACAAAGTTGCCTTATTTAAGTGATTACTTCAATTCTGGAGTATTACTTATTAATATTAATAAGTGGCGTGCTTTTAATATCGGAAAACGATGTATTAAATATATATCTGAAAATCCAGAATCATGTCTGTATCCAGATCAAGACGCATTGAATGTAATAACTTCTAATTCTCATAAAATATTGCCATTATGTTTTAATGTACAAGCCTTTATGTTTTATAGAGAGTGTGAAATATTAGCAAGAGAAAGTTATGTTAAAGATATGGTTGCTGCTTCTAAATTTCCTATAATAATTCATTATACAAATGCATGTAAACCTTGGAATACTAAATGTGATCATCCTATGGTTGCAGAATTCCTTAAATATAAAGCTCTGACACCTTGGAAGAATATTCCATTGAAACGTACTAGAGGAAATAGAATCATAGAAACCGCTCATTGGATTCAAGAACTACTAACTAAAGTAGGATTATCTAAACCTATTGAAAAATATACTCTTTATAGAGATATGTAATTTAATCTCAGATATAGAATGAACAAATTATTTTCTATTATTGTTCCAGCATATAATGCATCATCTACTATTGCTCAATGCATAGAATCTGTGTTAGGACAGGACTCCAATGATTGGGAATTAATAATTATAGACGATGGTAGCAATGATAATACATATGATATATGCTCTTCCTATTCTAAAATAGATAAACGCGTATTATGTTTTAAGCAAGATAATAAAGGCGTTAGTGTAGCTAGAAATATAGGAATTGCATTATCGAAGGGTGATTATTTAACTTTTTTAGATGCTGATGACTGGTTAGAGCCAGACTTTATTGAGGCTTTTATGAAATCAAAGATGGCTGATATTAACATTTGCGGTTACCGTGAAGTATATCCTGATGGTAAGGTAAAATGTGAATGGATGCCTAATACTTTATATAGTGAAAATCCCCTAGATACATATACTGTCAGAAACTCCTACTTCAGGACACCATGGGCTATTGTTTTTAAGAAATCGTTTCTTGCAACTAATAATCTTCATTTTTTTGAAAATCTTTCATGGGGTGAAGATACCATGTATCTACTCTGTGCTACAGTCAAGGCCAAGGATATTAATTTTGTATCGAGTGTGCTCTATGACTATCGTTACACTGGCGTAGGATTAACAAATTCACTCAAACGTCATAATAACATGGTTCAATTTTTGGATATTTATTCTGATACAGTGAAAGACGTCGCCAATCGCTCCCCACATGCATCCTCAATGATGAATGAACTTATCTTATTCCTAGCTATTATTTTGCTAAACGAGATAGTACAATCAGATAGGCCAATGCCTGAAAAAAAAGACATCATCTCTCACATCCATCAATATCTTCGGCAGCTACCATTCATATTTATCTGCAGAACTAAAGTCGGTAGAATAAGATATGCTGCAGCTATTCTATCAAGAATCTTTTCAGTGAATATTGCTTATCAAATTTACAGAATAATAGCATGAAAATTCCATATTTCAGCATAATCATTCCTGTTTATAAGGTGGAGGACTACCTCCCCAAATGTCTAAATAGCATAGTTAGTCAAGGATTTAATGATTTCGAGCTGATTCTTGTTAATGATGGGTCGCCAGACGACTCACTTGCAATCTGTCAGGACTATGCTGCTAAGTTTTCCAACATCATGGTTATTGACCAAGATAATGGAGGTCCAAGCAGTGCTCGTAATAATGCTTTAGACCATGCATCAGGTAAGTATGTAATGTTTATCGATAGCGACGATTGGATTGAGCCGAACACCTTAGAAAAACTTTATGAGCAGAGTTCTGATAATTGTCCTCTGATATACTATGGATTCAGGCAACAATTTGGTGAAGGTGACTTCAAAACATGCATCCACGGATATCGTCATAGTACGAATATAAAGGAATATTATGATATACTCTATCATACTATGGATAACCGCATGGATGATTTCATCTATGGATTCACATGTAATAAATTGTTCAGTAGAGAAATTATTGAGCAGCATCATCTGCGTTTTGATACTAGACTTCACGTAAAAGAAGACGAAGTTTTTACCAACCAATTTTGTAGTTTTGTACGAGAAGTAAAGATAATACCTTATTCTTTCTACAATTATCGTATGTCGTTTGGTAATAGTGTTTCCTTCATTAAGCGAAAACCCAGTGAATATGAATATATGGCAGACAAATTATTGGAAACCAATTCTACATTGATAGATTCAAGAATCCAGGACTATCAACGTCAAGAGTATATCTACAATCTTGGTAAAGGTATAACAGCTGCTTTCCGTCAAGGAATCTGTGTTGAAGCAAAGCGACTTTCTGAAAAATGTGCTAAACGGATGAAGGAGATGAAACTTGATTTCGACTCCTTTAATCGTGTTCATTTCAAGGACAAAATTCGCTATCGGTTTGCTTCTGGAACTTGGATTTATATAATTAGTAAACTGTTCAATAGATTTTATATAGTATGAAAGTGGTAGCAATAATAGTCACTTATAACAGGAAAAATTTACTTCTTCATTGTATTGATGCTATATATGCACAGTGTAAAAAACCTGATGCTATATACATCATTGATAACAATTCAACTGATGGAACATATGTTCTTTTACACGAAAAAGGGATAGTCAATGGCAACAATGAATATAATGGCATATCATTGATATATGTACAGCTACCAATAAACGGTGGTGGTTCCATGGGATTTCATGAAGGATTGAAACGTGTACATAATGAGGGCGTTTATGATTACTATTGGGTGATGGATGATGATGGGGAACCACATCCAAATTGTTTAAAAGAGCTATTGGATCATCTCACAATGGGTGAATATCTTTCACCATTGGTTGTCGATATTGAAAATAAGACATCAATGGCATTTGGTGATGGAGAGCCAATAGAAACTTTCGTTTCTAAAAGGAGTGTTGATGGAGAGGTTATTGTTGGTATAGCAAATCCATTTAATGGTATCTTGTATAGTAAAAGATTTCTTGAAGAAGTCGGATATCCTGAAAGAGACATGTTTATTTGGGGAGATGAAGTAAATTACGATCTTCGTGCGCGCCAAAAAGGATTTGCTCCTACAGTTATTTGCAAAGCTATGCATTTTCACCCAAAAAATAGAGCTTCACATAGTAAGCCCTTTTTCTTTGGAATGAAAAAAGTGATATTTGTAGATAACAAATGGAAAATGTATTGCCGCTGTTGTAATGCCATTCATAATTATAAACTTGCAGGTAATTACATACAAATTATCAAAGAGTTTTGTTTATATAATTGGTTGTTCCTTTTTACAAACTTTCGCCTTGATTGGGTAGTTCTCTATAATAAAGCATTTTTTAATGGTATGAGGAGTAGATTTGGAGGACACAAAAAATACATGAGATAAAATGAATTGTACTATATATAAACTTATTCGTGGTTTGCGTAAGGCTATATTGGCAGTTCAAGGAAAACAATTTAGCCATGAACTTGCTAGCATAGAGAATGCAGATGAGGCCAATCTAATAATTAAAAAGGCATTGGAATCAGACAATCCATGTATGATAGCAAGATATGGAGCGACTGAGCTTCTATGTGTTACTAACTATTTGGGTATTAAAAACAAAAGTAACTTCTTAAAATTTATAACAGGTAAGTTGCCTGAATGGTGGTGGACTGACATTGTTATAAAAAACATGTGTCAATGGAGTGGTTTTTTCCCTGCCACGCCAGAAAATCTTACACGTTTCAGCGAAATGATGCTTGAAGACACCAAACAGTTGGATGTTCTTGGCTGTTGGGATCAACATGAATCTTTATTCGAAGATATTTTGCAAGGTGTTGATCGTGTACACCTTCGTCTCCTTGAGCCATTTTGGTCTGATCATCCGTGGACTCTCTCCCTTGCGGGGAAGAAAGTTCTTGTTGTTCATCCTTTTGCAGAATTAATCGAAGAGCAATATAAACATCGAAATGATATTTTCCCTAATGGTATGCTTCCAGAGTTTCATCTCGAAACCGTAAAAGCTGTTCAGTCCTTAGGTGGAGATGACTCTTATAAAGATTGGTTTGAAGCGCTTAAATGGATGGAAGGTCAGATTGATGAGCACGATTATGACATATGTATCATTGGCTGTGGCGCATATGGTTTTCCACTTGCAGCCCATGTCAAACGTCAAGGCAAAAAGGCTTTTCATATAGGTGGAGCTTTACAGCTGCTATTTGGCATAAGGGGTGCTCGTTGGGAAGATCCAAACTATGGCGTAAAGGAATGGGGTATACCCTATGGCAGTTATTCAAATCTTATGAATGATTCATGGGTGCGTCCTGGCGATCTGTTTAAGTCTAAAAATGCAGATAAGGTTGAAGGTGCTTGTTATTGGTAAAAAGCTTTTGTAATGAAGAATATAATTAAGAAATTACTCACATCCATCATTCTACTATTTGTAGGAAACATAAAAACAGAAAAATCTATTTTTCTGTTATGTAAAAGTAGAATTGCAACTACAAATACTTTAAAACTTATAAAAGCTTACGTGTCACGCTTGAATATTCATATCGAGGGACATGACAACAAGGCTTCTATCAGTGGCCTTTGGCGAAGAGGAGAACTTGTAATCATAGGTAATAATAATAATCTGACAATAGAAGAAGGATGTTATCTAACTAACACAAGAATAACCATTCGTGGAAACAATTGCTCTATTGCTATTGGCAAAGATGTAACATCGGGAAGTCTATATATGGCATGTATGGGGCAAGGTAATTATATTACTATTGGCGATGATTGTATGTTGTCAGAGAATGTAAATATTTGGTCAACAGATTCTCATGGCATTTATGACATGAAGGATAATTTGCTTAACCCTTCAAAACCAGTAAAAATCGGATCACATGTATGGCTTGGTAAAGGCAGTTCCGTACTAAAAGGGGCTACTATTGGAGATGGTGCAATAGTAGGCATGGATACGATAGTAAATAAAGATATAATAGCTAATACTTTGGTCGTAGGAACCCCAATGAGAACTGTTAAAGAAAATATCCTTTGGAAAAGAGGTTTTATAGATAAATAGGTCGTATATGAATAAATACCTAAAGAGTATACCATTCTTGTTGCCGATTGTAGCTTTTATTGGTGAGCGTCAGACTTGTACGATACAGTATATTAGTCTAACAGCATCATTAGCTATCACTCTTTATTTTTATTATCTTATATATAAAAATAGAAAGGAAGCTAATATAATTCCAGACTACAAAAAGATAATGAACTTATATTTACTATACGTAATATTTACATTTATAAGAGGCTTTTGGGTTATTGAATTTTGGACAGATGATACACGATCACTGGTGAATGGCACATTATTGATGCTAATGCCTATTATTATTTGGTATTTCTCCAATCCAGACAAGTTCTCACAATTATTATCATTCTGGTCGAAAAAATGGATAGTTCCGTCTATTATTATTCTGTTGTTATTCTTTGTTAAAGAAGGTTATGCTCATTTACTCGCTCCTGCATACTTCCTTATATTATTCTATAAAGAGTTGCCAAAGAAATACAGACGGTATGTTTGGATTATACTAGCAATGGTTATATATGGTGGATTATCCGCAAGAAGCAATGTTTTGCGATTCGCTATAGTAGTATTATTATCTTATCTATTTATTGTCAAGCAGATTTTTAGGAACTTGAAAAGATTTTCTTGGTCTTTTTTTGCGATATTGCCAATTGTTTTGTTGCTATTAGGAACTTTAGGTATTTATAATCCATTTAAAGCATTGTCTAATAATGCAAATTTAAATATAAATTTTGCAGAGGCTCAAGATAAAACAGGAACTGTTATTCAAAAAGCAAACGAAGACACAAGAACCTTTATATACGAAGGTGTGTTAGCAACATCCCTAAAAAACGATTCATGGCTAATCGGCCGTACTTTCGTACGAGGCTATGAGGTTGATCAATTGTTTGGAGTTGAAGCTTATCAAATAATATTTGAGAGAACAGGAAGAATGGAGAGAACTTCATGCGAAGTGGGAATATTAAATCCCTTCACATGGATGGGTTTAATAGGTTTATTATTGTACTCTTTGATGATATTAGCGCCATCTTGGTATGGTGTGTTCAGAGGTCGTAATAAATATGTTCAATGCATTGGTATTATTTTAGCATTTCGATTTATGTTTTCATTTATCGAAGAAATGCAGACATTCGGATGGAATACTATCACATTATGGCTTATGGTAGCAATGTGTATTAGCCCGAAGTTTTTAAAAATGAATAATAATGAGATGAAAATCTGGATTTATTCAACGTTTAAATAATTAAATATGTCTAATAATACTTCACCATATATTTCAAGAGAAGACTCTGTTGCCATTAAGGCAACAGCTCTTTTATTAGTAATTTGGGGGCACAACCATTATTTGACACCCCTTAATACACCGTTTCTTTGGTGGTTATATCAATTCCATGTTGTTGTTTTCTTTATTCTTCCCATTTTTTATGATTCTCAAAAAAAACAATTTAAAACATACCTTAAAGATTTATCAGCTAGGTGTCTTGTCCCCTATACCTTTTTTTATGTAACTTGTTTGCTTGTTTCTTTAATTACGCACAAAATTCATTATTCAGGTTTTATAGAGTTGATGAAAGGATATTTTCATATTGGCGGTGTGACTGCAGATAATGCTGTCGGATTTCAGTTTGTATGGTTTTTAATGGCCTTTTATGTATTTTCAATAATACGATATATCGGTAGTGAAAATAAGTATGTTAATATAGTATTTCTCTTAGTTGGCAGCATAATATCACTAATAGGAGCTGATAATCGTGCCATACTAAATCTTAATTTCCCTCTGTATCTTTCACAAGCATTATATTTTTACACTCTCGGATGTTTCGCTTTTTGGCTAAATAAGCACATTAAATATTGTAGTTGTATTTGTCTTGTTATATTTGGTATTTCGTCATATTTGTTTTTCATCGGAGGCGTGCATTACACAGATGTTTTTGTTACATTAACAGGATTTTTCTTCGTTTGGCAAAGTTCTAAGTTGTTTAAAAGATTTAAGTGGTTTCAAGCCATAGGGAGATTATCACTTGAAATTTATCTAATTCATATTTATGTTTATTGTATTCTGGATATTATAATGCCACATAATTGGTATTGTCAATTAGTTGTATATGCATTAACAGTTGTGGTGTCTTACTTTTTGGCTAAATTAATTCATAAGTATGATGTTGTAAGGAGGCTTCTTTTCCCAAATAGAATTGAAGACCTAAAAATATTAAAATACAAATGATGTAATTAAAATACACATCTCATACATGAACAGTAATAAAGAAATGATTGCTTTATAAGGTTACTATAGACAGATTTTTTATTCGCAACATTAATATTAAAAATTCAATGAAAGTTTTATTGTATGATCAGACAAATGCTTATCTAACCCCAGGGGGGAAGACTATACATGCACTTAAATTGCAGCAGGAAATAGCGAAACTCGGTGTTGATATACAATTTGCACGTTGGTGGGATAAAAGTCAGGAGGATGCAGACATAATGCATTTTTTGGGATACAACCCAGAAATAGTACGACAAGTGAAGAGGAAAGGCATGAAGACATTTTACAGCATGATATTTGACTATGAGAGCAACAAGTCAGAGTTGGAGAAACGTAAACAGATGTTTAAGAATCGTTTGTTCGAAATCTTACCAAGTTTATCAAAGTCTGGAACCTATTGGCATCAATTACCGTTAATGGATAAGATCCAGTTCATGCACCAATACGATAGAGACAATGCAATGCGTTATTTTCCTAAGCATATAGACCCTGCGAAGGTAGTGCTCATCCCCCATGCATATGATCCTGCAGAAATGGATATCTCTGGCAATCTTGACATAAATGATATGAACTTTCCAGAGAAATATTTGATTTCTGTAGCTAATATCTCAACTCGCAAACAGACAGTCAAACTGGCTCAATATGCCAAAAAGGCGCAAGTTCCAGTAGTGTTCATGGGCAGCCGTGACATTAATGATCCATACTTTAAGGCTTTCGAGAAAGAAGTCGACAACAAATATGTGTTCTATCCTGGGTATGTTAGCAAGGAATGGCGTGATTGTATAGAGGCAAATGCTGCTGGTTATGTATTGTTATCATTGGGAGAAAGCGGTTGCATAGCAGTGTATGAAGCTGCAGCCTATAGAATGCCATTATTACTTAGTAATCTTCCATGGGCATGGGGCTATGAAGAACCAGTTGATATTCATTTTTGCGACCAACAAGATGAACAAAAGGCCGTACTACAATTAAAGAATTTCTATTCCATCAGTTGTAAGATGGACCATACACCTTTTAAGGTGCATACATGGGCAGAAATTGCCAAGATTTATGTTCAACAATATGAAAACCTAGTAAAGTGATATCGAATATATTCATAAAAGTATTAAAATTGTTTGCGTGTATTCAACTTTTATCTTCATGTCAAAATTACGATGAAGCTGATAGCACCATTTATTTCGTTGGAGACTCTGAGATTGCTAATTGGGATCTAGAAGCATCATTTCCAAACAGAATAACACGAAATTTAGGACATAATGAGATTAAAGGAACTCAGTTTCATGAGTATTGAAGACGAGAATGGGATAGTTGTGATAGAGATTGGTATAAATGATATCAATACAATTCCTATAGACAATGATTATCTCGAAAATTACGAGTCAATTGTAACTTGCCTTGGTGGTTGGAGGACATTGCTATTAGAAGTGATGCCAACGAGTGATGTGAACACAAATGAGATTATCAGATCTTCAATAGTAATATAGCAGTTAAAATGGAAAAGCACCCTAATGTAAAGGTTATAAAATGCAATGAAGATCTTACGGGAGAGGATGGGTTGATAAGGTCAGATTATACTCGCGGTGGTTTGCATTTGAATGATTATGGATATGTAGTGCTAACAAATAGACTGAAGGATCAACTATGAAACGGATAATAAGCCTAATCGTTTGTGGTGTACTAGGATTGACGGCACTAGCTCAATCTATAGAGGTCGGGGTTCGTGGCAATTAATATATTCACGCCAATTATATGCATTCACTTGGTTCGAAGGACTAGCGTAGCATTTTGGTTGGATATGAACAAAGTATATTAAACGTAAAAATGCAGGAGCAATCTGGACGTCTATTTGGCGGATTTATCTTCCAAAAAAGAGAATGGGCTATAATTAGTACGTCGGTACAGAATATGCTAGGAATTGGCATATGTATGGTATTCTTGCGAAAGGAACACACATGGAATCGCTTAGGTTGGGATGTTTCATTAAATCCTAATTACGATTCTGCGCTTGACTTTCAAATTAATTATAATATAGGTGCTTCTATTGCTATCTGGATGTGTGGTGGTACCTTTTTATCCATACGTAAAGGTGAAAAACGTGAAAGTTTGATGAAACAGCGGTTGGAGCTGTGCGCATCTTTTGGCAACATTCCAGAGTATCGCGATAATGTTAAGAATATGCGTGTGGGTATTAGGTTTTTGTGCGGAAACCTATGGGTAAAACCAGAGATAAGCGTTCCAGGAATTTCTGATCTAGTTGCTAAAAGAGTTAGAGTATTATGTTCAATGGGGGTGGTGTTTGAACTTTAGTAAATATGAAAAGACTATACAGAATTGAATTTTTAAGAGGTTTTTTAATTTTCACTATTGTTATGGCTCATTTAATTATTGGAAATGGTTTGCCTAAAATTATAGATGCGGCAGCATCTTTTGGTGGCGCAGGAGTACATGTGTTTCTATTGGTAAGTGGATTTGGTTTGTATTAATCATATCAGAAGAATGCATTGAGCTATAGGGATTTCCTAAGGAAGAGATTCTGTAAGGTTTATATGCCTTATGTGAACCATAATATTTATGCATTGTGGGAATCTGTTACAAACGGTATTATGCCATGGAAGGAGTTGTCTGCATATGTTTTCCTCTATAAGATGTTCGACAAGGAACTAGATATTAGCCTTAAATTATCCATTCTGGTTTATAAGTACTATTCTGCAATATTACATAGCTTGGCTTTTTATAGTTGGGTCGTTACGTAAGTTGAACATGCATTGTATATAAAATACTTCCAGATTGAAAATATCAAGTGGGTTGTGGCTGATAGCTGCTACTGTGATTGGCGAGTTTATGTATATAGTGGCGGACGAGTATATGTCGGAAAAGGGGCTACTCTGAAAGTTGAAGAAGCCTATATGCATTACAATTGTACAATAGAGTGTTTTCAATCCATAACTATAGGAAGGCGATCAAGATAGCACAGGAAGTTATTATACGCGATTCAGATAACCATGAAATTATAAGAACTGGTTATAAAAAAAACAGCCCCTATTGTGATTCACGATAACGTTTGGATAGGAACAAGAGCAACAATTCTTAAAGGTGTAACTATTGGTGAGGGTGCAATTGTTGCTGCAGGAGCCGTAGTAACTAAGAACGTACCTCCTCATACTCTAGTTGGTGGAGTTCCTGCTAAAATCATAAAAGAGAAAATTTCTTACCATTAACAACTTATCTTTATTATATGAGTTCAATACATGTTGCAGTTCTATTAACAGTTTATAATAGAAAAAAGCAAACATTGAGATGCTTGTCAGATTTATACAAGCAAACTTTACCAGATAATACAAATTTTGAGGTATTTCTTACAGATGATGGATGTACGGATGGCACTGCAGAAGCTATTCATAAGGAGTTCCCTAATGTTCATATTATCCAAGGAAATGGTACTTTATTTTGGAATCGAGGTATGTGGACGGCATGGAATGCTGCATCTAAAGCTAGAGAATTCGAATATTACCTTTGGCTTAATGATGATACGTTTACTTATCCTACCATGATAAAAGAGCTATTAAACGTGTCCAAAGATAAAGATGACAAAGCAATAATTGTTGGTCCAACAATTGATACACACGGTAAAGGCGTTCATACTTACGGAGGAAGAAAAGGGATGGTTTTGGTTCCACTCAATGAAGGTGTACAAGAGTGCGATACATTTAATGGTAATATTGCTCTCATCCCTTCGTCTGTCTATAAAATTTTAGGAACTAATGATCCTTATTTTCATCATAGTATGGGAGATTTAGACTATGGAATGAGGTCAAGAAAAGAAGGTCTCAAAATTTATCAGTTAGGATCTGCTGTAGGTGAATGCGATAGACATGAAAGGATTATGAAATGGTGTGATTCAGAGGTAAGCTTACCTGTTCGATGGAGAGCATTGCATAAAGCTACTGGTTATCCACCAAAGGAGGTTTTTCACTTTTATCAGAGGCATTACGGCATTTGTAAAGCTGTTTTCCATGTTATTACTACTTATACCAGATGCTTTTTCCCTTCACTCTGGGTAAAAATGAACAGAGCTAATTGGATATAAAGATGAAATATACTATAATAATTCCACACCATAACTCCTCAAAACTTCTCAAAAGAGTACTTCTTACAATACCAGAGAGTCTTAAAGCACAAATAATAGTGGTGGATGACAATAGTCGAGAAGAAGAGTATAGTCATGTAGAGAGACTTAAATCCGTTGTTTCCTTTGATTTTTATAAGAACGAAGGTTGTACAGCTGGTGGTGCACGAAATACAGGACTGAAATATGCTATAGGGGAATGGCTGATTTTTGCTGATTCTGATGACTATTTTACTTCTGAGATGGCAAATTTAGTTGAAACGCATGTATTGAGCAAAGCAGATGTTATTTTTTTTAATGTTAGAAGCGTAGTTAGTGAGACAGGAGATAGGGCGCATAGAGATTCTCATATTAAAAATTTGATTGCTAAGTATAAGTATTCAGGGGATGATAACTTTGTGAGATGCTCTTATTTGGTACCTTGGGGGAAGATGTACAGAAGAAAATTTATTGAAGAGAATAATATTCGTTTTGAAGAACGTACTGCTGGTAATGATATGTGGTTTGCATTGAGATCTGGTGTAGAAGCTTCTTCAGTTGAAATAGATTCGAGAGAACTTTATGTGTGTACGGTATCATCAGGAACTATTACCACAACATTGAGCATAGATCGACATGAGGCTAAATTTCAAGCTACGCTAAAAACGAATAATTATTTACGAAAACATGGATTAGGGAAGTATCAAGTATCAGTATTATATTTCGTTGCAAAAGCAAAGCAGTTCGGATGGGGATATCTTGGACATGTACTTATGGAATGTGTTAGAAATAAAAGTAACTTTTTAATAGGTGCGAAAAAGATATTACAATATAAAAAGGTCCTTCAAGATCGACAAAATCCAATATTTACAAGAAAGGATAATCAATGAATTTTTCAACAAAAAAAATTTGGAGTAGAGCCACAAATAGACTCTACACAATCATATATACAAAACTTAAAGAAAAATCCTTTGGACAAGGCGAAAACAGAGTTAAGTATATGTTATTTCCACGCAAAAAAAATAGTAATGGAGCGAACGTGTTGGCTGTTTGCTTCCCTGCATTTGCTGGTGTGGGAGCCAAGTATAATTATGTGAGAACATTGTCAGACGTTAATATTCACAAATTATATCTTCTTGATGATATAGGTGGCAAAAAAGATCTAGGTAACTATCTAATTAAAGAGGGGGTAGAAGAAAATGTAAGGGCGCTAATTCAACAAGGTATAAATGAGTATCATCCAGAGAAACTTATTTTTTTTGGTTCAAGTAAGGGAGGCTATGCATCCATAAACTTTGCGCTTGATTTTGAGAATGTGGAGGTGTGTATTGCTGCTCCCCAATATTTCTTGGCTGATTATTTAACTTGTGAAAAGAAGTTTGATAACCTGTGTGCAATTCTTGAAGGTGATGAATCTGATGAAGCTAAGGAAAAACTAAATAACAGATTACGCCGTAAAATTGCTGGGTCTTCTTTAATTCCTAAAAATCTCTATATCCACTATTCAAAGAATGAGCACACCTATAAAGAACATATTGAGGATATGCTTGCTGATTTGAAAAATGCTGGTGTGAATGTGCATGAGGATGTAGGTGTATATACTAATCACATGGACTTAGTTTATTATTTCCCTTCATATCTAAAATCTGTTGTTTCACATATTGTAAACTCTTAACCGATGATAAAATACGATTATCTAATAGTAGGTTCCGGCCTTTACGGAGCCACATTTGCCTATCGAGCAAAACGGATAGGCAAAAAATGCCTAGTTATTGACAAGAGACCACAGTTAGGTGGTAACATTTACTGCGAACAAACAGAAGGCATCAATGTGCACAAATATGGTGCGCACATCTTTCATACCTCAAACAAGAAAGTATGGGATTTCGTGAACTCTATAGTGGAGTTCAACCGCTACACAAACTGCCCTGTGGCAAATTACAAGGGTGAACTATACAATCTGCCGTTCAATATGAATACTTTTAATCGCATGTGGCCAGAAGTGCTTACACCAGCCGAGGCTCAGGCTAAAATTGATGAGCAGAGAGCAGAGGCTTTGGTTGCTTTGGGTGGGCGCATACCTCAGAACTTGGAGGAGCAGGCTCTTTGCCTCGTAGGTAAAGACATCTTCTACAAGCTTATCAAGGAGTATACAGAAAAGCAGTGGGGGCGAGATTGCAAGGAACTGCCAGCGTTTATTATCAAACGACTACCGGTTCGCATGATCTTCGATAATAATTATTTTAACGATAAATTTCAGGGTATTCCTGTGGGCGGTTATAATAAGTTGATTGAAGGTTTGCTCGAAGGTGTTGAATGCAAGACTGGAGTAGATTTTTTCAATTCAAAGTATAAGGATTGGGAAAAGTATGCCGAAAAACTAGTTTATACGGGTGCTGTGGACGAATATTTTGGTTATAAGTTGGGTAAACTAGATTGGCGTACTGTTTATTTCAAAACACGCGTTGAAAATTGTGCCAACTACCAAGGTAATGCTGTGATGAACTATACCAGTCATAATGAACCTTATACTCGCGTGATTGAACACAAGCACTTCGAGATGTTTGGTCAGGAGGTGTATGATTGCTCAAAGACTGTTGTTAGTGAAGAGTATTCTACGGAGTATAAGGATGGAATGGAACCATACTACCCTGTGAACGATGACCGTAACAATATCCTTGCAGAACTATATCGCAAAATGGCTGAAAAAGAAGTGAACGTAATCTTCGGTGGTCGTCTCGGGCAGTATAAGTATTTTGATATGGCGCCTGTGATTGAACAGGTGCTGAAGTTAGATATTCGTTAGACTTTATATAAATAATAACATTCCGATGAAAAAAACAAAAGTGTGCATGGTGGCCTCATGTGGCGGTCATATCATGGAACTGATGCAACTGCTTCCAGTTGTAGAGGGTAAGGACTATTATTTTGTGACGGAAAAGAATGTTGCTTCGAAGGGATTGATGGCTAAGCATAAGCACTACTACCTAAAGCAACAGCAACGTAGGGGCGAAGCATTTATCTTTATTTTTGCGTGGAATATCCTATTATCTACACTTTACTTCCTGTGGGAACGTCCTACTACCGTGATTACAACGGGGGCAGGCGCTTCATACCCTACATGCAAAATAGCGAAGATGTTCGCACGGAAAGTTATTTATGTGGAGTCATTTGCCAAGTTGACTAGCCAGTCTGTGACAGGCAAGATGGTGTATCCGTTTGCAGACGTGTTTTTCGTGCAGTGGCCTGAGATGCAGAAGGTATACCCTAATGCAAAATATGCAGGAACAGTATATTAAAGAGCAGAGTCCGCTGTAGTCCTTTGACTCATTGAAATTAATGATTGAATATGAAAGTAAAATTGTTCGTGCCTTTGGGCACGCAAAAGTTTCCGTTTGGTCGACTTATTAAGGCCTTGAATCAACTTGTGGACGAAGGTAAGTATTCGAAGGACGAGATTGTGATGCAATCAACTGTGTATCCCATGAAGCCAAAGTTTCTGCATATGGAGATGATTCCAGCCGATGAGTTCAATTGCCTATTGAAGGAGGCTGAGGTAGTGATTACTCATTCTGGAGTGAACAGCATCATCACCTGCATGCAACTGAAAAAGCCTTTGGTGGTGGTACCAAGACGTTGTAAGTATGGCGAGCATGTGGACGACCACCAGATGGAGATTGCTAACTTGATGAAGGAGAAATACGATGTGATTATGCTAGAGGATATGAATGCTTTAGAGGCAAGTATTGAACTGGCAAAAACACATAAGTACAAACCATGGTTGAGCCATAGAACCGCATTGATTGAGGCTGTAAAGGAGATGATTGTTTAATAGGGTGTCCAGTTCTACGTTCCTAAAAACGTAGTATTAAACGTTTTTGTTGATATAAAGCTTTGATATTTAATGCTTTATTGGGAGAAGCGGTCCTTTGGAACTTTACATATCTTGTTGATTTTTTAGTAACTTAGCCAGGAGATTAAATAACTAAAAACAATGAAAAAGTTAGATTCAAAACCCAATAAAGAGAGCTTAGAAGAGGAGGTTAAACGTCTTCGTAAAGAGAATGCCAAACTTAAATCTCAAAAAGAGGCCAGTAAGGCAAAACTCAAAGAGGCGAAGAAGGAACTTAAAAAAACGTAGCGACAGTGACCGTGACCGAAGAACAGAAGAAATTGTTATCGACCCTATTCCCGGACATAGATATTCTGTAAGCACTCAAAAAAAGGCTATAGAATAAAAGTTCTATCTTCGCTGCGACCCCAATAAAAAAACATGTATAGCAGTGAAGATTTAGGTAAGCCCTCAAATTAGGGCTCAAAAATGGTATTTATATCTTTGCTGGAGATCAACATCCAACAATTATGTATAGTAGTGAAGATCTTGAAAGATCTTATTTTCAGTATCAAACAGAGGCGGTCCCTCATGGTATTTCTCTTTAGTTATTCTGTTCAAAGAATAACGTTCCTTACAACATTTTTCATAAATGGTACAAGGATACCCGCAGAAAAATAGTGGAAGTTCAGGTGGATGGTGTTCCTTCGTGTTCCCCACCGGAATTCGTGCCTTCTTTTCCTGCAGTGGAGCCCCCGGTAAGGTACAGTCCTTCCGACCTCGGGAATCCGGGTAAAGCACCGCGTGTGCTTCCTGTGCGTATATCTGTGGAACTAACCTTGAACAATGGCTTGCATATTCTCCAAAAAGATCTGGATTATCTTGGTCTCTACCGTCTAATCCCAAAATTGGAGGGTATATGTTGAGTGTGACCGGCATAAACCGCTTCTATTACCTACGGGGCTTTACTGACATGCGTTGTAAGCATTCCCATGTGCTGTCCGTCATTCGTGAACAGTTGCACCGTGAACCTTCCGTCGGTGACATTTATCTCGTCATGTCGAAAGACCGTCGTATCGTTCGCCTGTTCGCTTATGATAACCGTTCCTATAGTCTTTTCGAGAAAAAGTTTGTTGCTGGTTATCAGTTTATGCGAATAATTAAAGATGACGAAGGTAGGGAGGTCGCCTACCGGATAGCTTGGAAGGACGTTATCCTCCTGTTGGAGAGTCTTGTAATTAAATCGTTAAAAATAAGATAATTATGTTCTGTATTGTTTCGGTTCGAAGAGACAGTCCATAAAAAAGGATGATTCCGGTCCGGATGATGATCCGGTTGACCGTGAAAAGGAGAAGGATGGTTTTGATGGCACAGAGGAATCATTGGATACCCGTTTCGTATCAGAGTCGACTCTTGAGGAATCCCGTCCCTCCTCTCCGAATTCGAGGGATCTCTCCAACCGTCCTGAAACCTATCGTATCATGGGCGTGAACGGTCCCCTGTCAGGCACTTGTCTGATCTCTCCAAGGTTCCCGGTCGTATCTTTGATCGCAAGATGGTAAAGACTTTCCGTCTGGATAGCTGTCTTGTGGAGGAATAGTTCGAGATGGTGCAGTGCGTTGAGAAGGGTCGCAAGCCGGGTTGGGGGTATTTCCCCAAGGAAGGAGCAAGTCTTTGGATATATCTGTACACGAAGTATATGGCGATGAGTTCTTCAAAGAGACAACAAAGTATAATCCACACTCACCCTACTCGGCTTCGAAAGCGGGTAGTGATCACTTTGTACGTGCTTTTCATGATACTTACGCTATGCCGACTATTGTGACAAACTGTTCGAATAACTATGGATCTTATCAGTTTCCCGAAAAGCTGATTCCGCTGTTTATTAACAATATTCGCCACCGCAAACCGCTACCAGTATATGGCAAGGGAGAGAATGTGCGCGACTGGCTCTACGTGGTAGATCATGCAAGGGCTATAGACGTGATTTTTCATAATGGTAAGGTGGCGGATACATATAACATCGGTGGCTTTAATGAGTGGAAGAACATAGACATTATCCATGTGATTATTAAGACTGTGGACCGATTACTGGGTAATCCTGAAGGACATAGCGAGGAACTGATTACTTATGTAATGGACCGCATGGGACACGACTTACGTTATGCCATTGACTCTACGAAACTGAAGAATGAATTGGGTTGGGAGCCTAGTCTGCAGTTTGAAGAGGGTATTGAGAAAACGGTGCAGTGGTATCTGGATAATCAAGAGTGGATGGATAATATCACCAGTGGTGTCTATGAGAGCTACTACGAGGATATGTATAAGAATAGATAAGTATCTGTATGGAGGTTATTAAGACAAATATTGAAGGGGTGGTGATCATTGAACCGCGTCTTTTTATGGATGATAGGGGGTATTTTTTCGAATCGTTCTCACAAAGGGAGTTTGACGAAAAGGTACATCCCGTTAAGTTTGTACAAGATAATGAAAGTATGTCCTCGTATGGAGTGATGAGGGGACTGCATTTTCAAACTATGCCTTACTGCCAAAGTAAGTTAGTACGTTGCGTAGAGGGGGCAGTGCTGGATGTGGCTGTTGATATCCGCAAAGGTTCGCCTACCTATGGTCAGCATGTAGCGGTAGAATTGACAGAGGAGAATCATCGTCAGTTCTTTATTCCTCGTGGTTTTGCTCATGGTTTTGCTGTATTGAGTGAAACGGCAGTCTTTCAATATAAATGTGATAACTTTTATGCTCCACAACATGATGGAGGTATCAGTATATTAGATGAATCACTTGGCATTTGTTGGAGAATGCCTACAGGTAAGGCTATCTTAAGTGAGAAGGACACTAAGCATCCACTATTGAAAGATTTTGAATCTCCATTTCTGTATGGAGAGGATTTATATAAATAGCATATAATAATAACGAAATATGTAGGTCCCTAACTTCATGCTACACACATGAATCCCCTACATTCTGCAGGTTGGGAAAAATACAGCGGTATGTTCCTGATCTGTCCCCTCATATTAGCAAAATGCTGATATGTATTCTAAATATATCAACTGTCTGTGAAGATCGTTGATATATTGTTTTTTTAATAGCATGCTTATTGATTAAAGATAATATTCAGATTTCTAGTTTTGTATAATAGAAAGAATTAGAATATTTTTTATTGATTATCTATTGTGTTTTTGAAAGAAAATGCATTTCTTTGTAATATAGATAAAAGCAATTTATTATGTTGACTACTGTAGAATGTTTATCTTTGCTTCGTGAGTATATGCGCAAGAATGCTGCTAAATATGGTATTTCTCGCATGGGGATATTTGGCTCCGTTGCTCGTGGTGAACAACATGAGGGTAGTGATGTCGATATTTGTGTTGAAATTGATAGACCTTCTATCTTTACTTTAGTTCATATTAAAGAAGAATTGGAAAAACTATTGAAATGCCCTGTTGATCTGGTTCGGTTGCGAAATAATATGGATGAATTATTGAGAGGGTGTATCGATAAAGATGGAATTTATGTGTAAAAGTCAGATAATAGAATCATTGCTAAAGAAAATTTCCCAAACGGTGGAAAGGATATTAGCGAACTCGGAAACTATTACTTCCCCTTCTTTTTATTTATTGACTCCATCCGGAATGGAAAGACTAGAGAGTACTTGTATGTTATTAATAGCCATCGGTGAAGGAGTGAAAGGTGTTGATAAATTAACAGATAAAAAGTTATTATCTTTCTATCCAGAGATGGATTGGAAAGGTGTAATGGGAATGAGGGATATAATCGCACATCATTATTTTGATTTAGATGCTGAAATTGTTTATGACGTGATAAAACATGATTTGCCGAAGTTAAAAGATGTGTTACAACAAATCATAGACGATTTGAAAATATCCAATCAAGCGATTGACTAAATGGTTTTTATCTCAAATTTCTAAAATACGCCCGTACCTTCCGCATAATCTTGATTCCCATCACTACGCCATCAAATACAGCCATACCGGTATTGAACGAACGCATGAGTGCATCCGCCTTGTTGGTTGCCGGAGCAAGTGGGGCAAATATTTCGCGTGTAGTAGCTGTCATGGCTTTTTTTTGAGCATGGATCTCATTTAAAAGCTTCTTTTTACGTTCGGCAATCTCTTCTAATGTAAATTTCTGCGGGGTCTGCGCATTCATAATTTATTTATTTGAATCAGTTAAAAATAAATTAGCGAGGAAGTTCACCATCGGAGAAATGATGAGCTGCTTGCGAAAAATAATAACCAGGGCGATGAGAACAACATTGATGCCTGCTATGATGGCGAAACTCGACATCAGACCGCCCACTAAAGGCTCCAATATATAAGCAAGAGCAAAAAGCAGATAAAACAGGGCAACCATGCCAAGGATAATAAGTACTAATATCATAATTAACGTGGAAAAAAGTATGGTTAACTTCTCCGTCAATTCTAATTTGGTATATTCTTTTTGAAGCTCCAGATATTTCTTGAACTCGAAAAACAACTGCTGAAAATTCTCAATACTTTTATCGTCTGCAAACATGGTCGCTCTGTTTTTAGTCTTTGGTTACTCACTTATTCTGCTATTTCTCCCTTCATCTCGGCAGCGATCTCGTCAACGAGAGTTTCCATTTCACTGCGATTAAGCTTGATTCCTTTTTTACGAAGAATCTCTGCGATTTTATGACGGGTATCTTCCCCCTTTTCAGGAGCAAATAAAATACCAAGGGCTGCACCTACGGCTGCACCACCCAGAAAAGCTGCTAAAACATTCAATCCTTTCATAATGTATAATGTTTAAAATGATTATGATACAACAAATATAACATTTTTATGAAAAGGTTGTTCGTGAAAACTGATTTTTTTTGCTACGTTTTATAATTCTTTTTTTCTTTTATGGTTTAATCTTATTTAACTGACTTTCGTAGCTAACCTTTGAAGGTTAAGGCGTACTTTTGTTTTCGAATATTGTAAATCAAAACATAATGGAAGCTAAGATTGTTTTTATAACCGGCGCCAGTAGCGGAATTGGTGAGGGTTGTGCCCGTAAATTTGCGAGGGAGGGATGGAATCTGATTCTGAATGCCCGTACCGTATCGAAACTGGAAGAACTGAAAGCTGAACTGGAAGGGGCGTATGGTGTCCAGGTTTATATATTGCCTTTTGATGTGCGCGACCGGAAATTGGCTGCCGCCTCTTTGGAATCATTACCCGAAGAATGGAAGGCGATTGATGTGTTGGTGAACAACGCCGGACTGGTGATCGGTGTGGATAAGGAATTCGAGGGTAGCCTGGATGAATGGGATATCATGATCGATACGAATATAAGGGGACTGTTGGCTATGACGCGTTTGGTGGTGCCCGGTATGGTGGAACGCGGACGCGGACATATTATTAATATAGGATCTATTGCGGGGGATGCCGCTTATCCGGGCGGAAGTGTGTATTGCGCAACGAAAGCTGCCGTGAAGGCTCTTTCGGACGGACTCCGGATTGATCTGGTGGATACTCCATTGAGAGTGACGAATGTCAAACCGGGAATGGTGGAGACAAACTTTACAGTGGTGCGTTATCGGGGAGATAAGGAAGCTGCCGATAATTTTTATAAAGGGATTCGTCCGTTGACGGGAGATGACATTGCAGAAACGGTTTATTTTGCCGCGTCGGCTCCTGCACATATTCAGATTGCGGAGGTACTTTTGATGCCTACTTATCAGGCAACAGGCACTATTTCGTATAAGAAGAAGCCGGAATAGACGTTTTTTTGACGGATTTCTTTGCCGGATGATAAAATTTCTATTATTTTGTTGCCCGAAACTAAATATAATAGACGAGAATATTGAATTATTAATTAAAACAGAGTATAGGATTATGAAAAAATTAGTCGTATTAGGAATGGGAGTATGCTTGGTGCTAGCATTTGCATCTTGTAAATCCAGCGAAAGTGCCTATAAGAAAGCTTACGAAAAAGCAAAACAGCAAGAATTGGCAGAACCGCAGGTGGAAGCTCCGGTAGAGGTTACTCCGGTGGTTGCAGCTCCTGTGACAACTACTAAAGTGGCAGATACATCCGGCGTTCGTCAGGAAAAGGTTACAGTGGTTTCCGGTAACGAAGGATTGAAAGATTATAGCGTTGTAGCAGGTAGCTTTGGTGTGAAAGCGAATGCTGAAGGCCTGAAAGATTGGTTGGACGGACAGGGATATCACTCTACGATTGCATTTAATGCTGATAAGGCAATGTATCGTGTGATTGTGAACTCTTTTGCTGACAAGACTGCTGCTGCTGAAGCTCGCGATGCATTCAAGGCTAAATACCCGAACCGTTCGGATTTCCAGGGTGCTTGGTTGCTGTATCGTGTATATTGATTTCTTTTTGGTAATATATATTGGAAAGAACGAACGTTTTTTTCCGAATAAGAAGGCGGTAACTGGGAAGTTACTGCTTTTTTATTGAAAATGAGTGGCTTTTTCGTTTAGATATTTTTATCTTTCTACTAAAAGAAGTTATAAATCATAGTGGGGAAACTTTTATAGCAAAGAAAGTTTTTACTTTTGTCAACTCTTAATTTGGAGGATGTTTTGCCTGAATGTGAATAGGGCATTAATTTAGAGATTGAATGGAACAAAAATATGTAATGGCTGCTATCGACGCGGCTCTAAAAGCAGGTGGAAAGATTCTTTCTATTTATAATGATCCGGCATCGGACTTTGAAATAGAGAGGAAAGCTGACAACTCTCCGCTAACTATAGCAGACAGAAAAGCGCATGAAGCGATTGTGGCTATTCTGAACGATACTCCTTTTCCTGTTCTTAGTGAAGAAGGGAAGCATTTAGGGTATGAGATCCGTCGAGGATGGGATACTTTATGGATTGTAGATCCGCTGGATGGAACGAAGGAGTTTATTAAGCGCAATGGAGAATTTACGGTAAATATCGCTTTGGTGCAGAACTCTGTACCTGTATTCGGTGTTATTTATGTGCCTGTTAAAAAAGAACTTTATTTCGGGATCGAAGGTGTAGGGGCTTATAAATGTTCCGGTATTGTCAGTTTGGAAGATGACGGCGTGGCATTGGAACAACTGATTGGGAAGTCGGAACAGATACCTTTGAAAGAGGTGCACGATCATCTGATCGTGGTTGCTTCCCGTTCGCACCTGTCGCCTGAAACGGAATCATATATTGCAGATTTGAAGAAGAAACACGGCAGTGTGGAGTTGATTTCGAGCGGAAGTTCAATTAAAATCTGTCTGGTTGCTGAAGGTAAGGCTGATGTATATCCGCGTTTCGCTCCGACGATGGAGTGGGATACGGCTGCCGGGCATGCGATAGCCCGTGCTGCAGGGATGGAAGTATATCAGGCTGGAAAGGAAGAACCTCTACGATATAATAAGGAGGATTTATTGAATCCGTGGTTTATCGTTGAGCCAAAAAGAGAACACTAAATAATGTTTATATGACATTTGAAATTGTATTTGTACTATTATCCCTATTAGGAATGGTAGCGGCTTTGATAGCAGATAAGATGCGTCCGGGCATGATACTTTTTTCGGTAGTGGTTTTGTTTCTGTGTGCCGGCATTCTGACTCCTAAGGAGATGTTGGAAGGGTTTAGTAATAAAGGGATGATTACCGTTGCTCTGCTGTTTCTGGTGAGTGAGGGTATTCGTCAGTCGGGCACATTGGGACAAGTGATTAAGAAGTTGCTTCCGCAAGGAAAGACGACAGTATTTAAGGCACAGTTGCGTATATTACCTTCGGTGGCATTTATTTCTGCCTTTCTGAATAATACGCCTGTTGTGGTTATTTTTGCCCCGATTATCAAGCATTGGGCTAAGTCGGTGAATCTTCCGGCTACGAAGTTTCTGATTCCTCTTTCTTATGTGACTATTTTAGGAGGTATCTGTACCTTGATCGGTACTTCTACCAATCTGGTGGTGCACGGTATGATATTGGAGGCCGGATTTGAAGGCTTTTCTATGTTCGAGCTCGGAAAGGTGGGTATTTTTATAGCTATTGCCGGAATCATTTATATATTTCTTTTCTCCAAACGTCTTTTGCCGGATGCACGTCCGGATACGGCTGTGCCGGATGAAGAAGTAGAAGAAGGGGAGAAGTTGCATCGGGTAGAGGCTGTTTTGGGTGCCCGTTTTCCCGGTATCAATAAAAAACTGAAGGATTTTAATTTCCAGCGTCATTACGGTGCGGAGGTAAAAGAGATTAAAACACGCAACGGACAACGTTTTGTGTCGAATCTGGAGGAAGTGGTACTTCACGAAGGGGATACATTGGTGGTGATGGCGGATGATACGTTTATTCCGACATGGGGGGAATCTTCTGTGTTTGTCTTGTTGACGAATGGGAATGAGCCGGATACTACCGGGAAGAAGAAGCGTTGGTTTGCTTTGTTGTTGCTGGTGCTGATGATTGTGGGTGCAACGGTAGGGGAGCTTCCGGTAACGAAGGAGATGTTTCCGGATATCAAGTTGGATATGTTTTTCTTTGTGTCTATTACTACTATTATTATGGCATGGACGAATCTGTTCCCTGCCCGTAAATATACTAAATATATTTCGTGGGATATTCTGATTACGATTGCCTGTGCCTTTGCTATCAGTAAGGCGATGGTGAACTCCGGCGTGGCGGATAGCGTTGCGAAGTTTATTATCGGATTGAGTGATGATTACGGCCCGCATGTGTTGCTTGCAATGGTATTTATTATCACGAACTTGTTTACGGAATTGATTACTAATAATGCGGCAGCGGCTTTGGCGTTTCCTTTGGCACTGTCAATCTCTGCCCAATTAGGAGTGAGCCCTACGCCTTTCTTTGTGGTAATCTGTATGGCTGCATCTGCCAGCTTCTCGACACCGATTGGTTATCAGACAAATTTGATTGTGCAAGGTATCGGTAACTATAAGTTTACGGATTTTGTACGTATCGGGTTGCCGCTTAATATTATCACTTTCTTAATCTCTGTTATTCTGATCCCGTTGATCTGGAACTTTTAAATAAAATTGTAAATGGAAGAAAAGAACCATATATATCCGATATTTGACCGCATGATGACGCGGCAGGACAAAGAAGAGCTTTTGGGGCAACACAGTGTGATGATCTGGTTTACCGGATTGAGTGGTTCCGGAAAGAGCACGATTGCCATCGCATTGGAACGTGAACTTCATAAGCGTGGATTGCTTTGCCGTATCCTGGATGGGGATAATATCCGTAGTGGAATTAATAATAACCTGGGATTCTCCGAAACGGACCGGGTGGAAAATATCCGTCGCATAGCGGAAGTGTCGAAGTTGTTTCTGGATAGTGGTATCATTACGATTGCTGCATTTATCAGCCCTAATAATGATATTCGCGAAATGGCTGCAAACATTATTGGTAAGGATGATTTTCTGGAGGTTTTCGTTAGTACTCCGCTGGAGGAATGTGAGAAACGTGATGTGAAAGGATTGTATGCGAAGGCACGGAAAGGGGAAATTCAGAATTTTACAGGAATTTCCGCACCTTTCGAGGTTCCCGAACATCCGGCTTTGTCACTGGATACTTCCAAATTGACTTTGGAGGAGTCGGTGAACCGTTTGTTGGAGCTTGTTTTGCCAAAAGTGAAGTGTATAAAATGAAATAAATATGGAAGAATATAAATTAAGCCACTTGAAGGAGCTCGAAGCCGAGTCTATTCATATCATCCGCGAGGTGGCGGCGGAATTTGAGAATCCGGTGATGCTTTACAGTATCGGAAAGGATTCCTCGGTGATGGTACGCTTGGCTGAAAAAGCGTTTTATCCGGGTAAAGTGCCATTCCCGTTGATGCATATCGATTCGAAATGGAAGTTCAAGGAGATGATTCAGTTTCGTGATGAATATGCGAAGAAGTACGGATGGAATCTGATTGTTGAAAGTAATATGGAGGCTTTTCATGCAGGGGTAGGACCTTTTACGCATGGAAGCAAGGTGCATACGGACTTGATGAAGACGCAGGCTTTGCTTCATGCGTTGGATAAGTATAAGTTTGATGCTGCATTTGGTGGTGCCCGTCGTGACGAGGAGAAGTCACGTGCGAAGGAACGTATTTTCTCTTTCCGGGATAAATTTCATCAATGGGACCCGAAAAATCAGCGTCCTGAATTGTGGGATATTTATAATGCCCGTGTGCACAAGGGGGAGAGTATCCGTGTATTCCCGATTAGTAACTGGACAGAGTTGGATATCTGGCAGTATATTCGTCTGGAGAATATTCCGATTGTTCCGCTTTATTATGCTAAGGAACGTCCGGTGATTAATTTGGATGGTAATATTATTATGGCAGATGATGAGCGTTTGCCTGAAAAGTACCGGGATCAGATTGAAATGAAGATGGTGCGTTTCCGTACGTTGGGCTGCTGGCCTCTGACTGGGGCGGTGGAAAGTGGAGCTGCTACAATCGAAGAAATTGTGGAGGAAATGATGACTACCACCAAGAGTGAACGTACTACCCGTGTGATTGACTTTGACCAGGAGGGTAGTATGGAACAAAAGAAACGTGAAGGATACTTTTAATTGTAACTAGTAATGGCAGATAATAAATTAGATATAAAAGCTTTTCTGGACAAGGATGAACAGAAAGACTTATTGAGACTGTTGACGGCGGGTTCGGTGGATGACGGAAAATCAACATTGATCGGACGCTTGTTGTTTGACAGTAAGAAATTGTATGAAGATCAACTGGATGCACTGGAACGTGATAGTAAGCGTGTAGGAAATGCAGGTGAGCATATCGACTATGCGTTATTGCTGGATGGTTTGAAGGCTGAACGTGAACAGGGAATTACAATTGATGTGGCTTATCGCTATTTTTCTACTAATGGTCGTAAGTTTATCATTGCGGATACTCCGGGACACGAACAGTACACCCGTAACATGATTACCGGCGGATCTACGGCAAACCTGGCTATCATCTTGGTGGATGCCCGCACGGGAGTGATTACCCAGACTCGTCGTCACACTTTTCTGGTGTCTTTGCTGGGGATCAAGCATGTGGTATTGGCTGTCAACAAGATGGACTTGGTGGACTTCTCGGAAGAGCGTTTTAATGAGATTGTGGCTGACTATAAGACGTTTGTTACTCCGCTGGGTATTCCGGACGTAAACTGCATTCCTCTTTCTGCATTGGATGGAGATAATGTGGTGGATAAGTCTGAACGTACTCCGTGGTATAAGGGGATTTCTTTACTTGATTTCCTTGAAACGGTTCATATCGACAATGACCACAACTTTACGGATTTCCGTTTCCCGGTTCAGTATGTGCTTCGTCCGAATTTGGACTTCAGAGGATTCTGTGGTAAAGTGGCGTCGGGTATTGTTCGCAAAGGCGATACAGTGATGGCACTTCCTTCCGGAAAAACTTCTAAGGTGAAGAGTATCGTGACTTATGACGGAGAGTTGGATTATGCCTTCCCACCGCAGTCTGTGACATTGACGCTGGAAGATGAAATCGACGTGTCACGTGGTGAAATGTTGGTGCATCCTGACAATCTGCCGACTGTGGATCGTAACTTTGAAGCGATGATGGTTTGGATGGATGAAGAACCGATGGATATTAATAAATCGTTCTTTATTAAACAGACTACCAATTTGAGCCGTACGCGCATCGATACAATAAAGTATAAGGTGGATGTGAATACAATGGAACATCTGTCTCTGGAGAATGGCCAGTTGACCAAAGAAACTTTGCCTTTGCAATTGAATCAGATTGCCCGCGTGGTATTGACTACGGCTAAAGAGCTGTTCTTTGATCCTTATAAGAAAAATAAATCGTGCGGTTCCTTTATCTTGATTGATCCGATCACCAATAATACTTCTGCGGTAGGTATGATTATTGACCGGGTGGAAATGAAAGATATGAGCGACACGGAAGATGTGCCGGTATTGGATATGACGAAGCTGGGAATTGCTCCGGAGCATTATGAAGCGGTAGAAAAAGCAGTGAAGGAGTTGGAACGCCAGGGCTTGGCCGTACGACTAATAAAATAGATTGTTAAACAATAATTTGGAAGTTGGAAATGATGGCTTTACTGTCATTTCTAATTTTCGATTTTTAATTTTTAATTCATAAAGTGGGATTACTCGAATTTAATAAACTTCCGATTAATACATTGGTAGGTGCCGACTGGAAGACATTCAAGGCTATTACTGCCGGTCGTGAAATTGATGCAGCCTACAAGGGGAAATATCGATTGACCAAGGCTGTGTGTCGCTTGCTTTCTCCATTGGCGTCATTGCAGGACAAGCGTTACGAGAAACTGCTCGCTAATCAGCCGTTGGAGCATGACCCGGTATTCATTCTGGGACACTGGCGAAGCGGAACTACGTTTGTACATAATGTATTCTCTTGTGATAAGCATTTTGGGTATAATACTACTTATCAGACTGTATTCCCTCATCTGATGATGTGGGGACAACCTTTCTTCAAAAAGAATATGAGTTGGCTGATGCCGGATAAGCGTCCGACGGATAATATGGAACTGGCAGTGGATCTTCCCCAGGAAGAGGAGTTTGCTTTGTCGAACATGATGCCTTATACCTATTATAATTTCTGGTTTCTGCCGAAGTATCAGCAGGAGTACGCTGATAAATATCTTTTGTTTGATGACATAACGGATGCCGAATTGAAGGTGTTTGAAGAGGTGTTCACTAAATTGATTAAGATTTCTTTGTGGAATACTCACGGTACTCAATTTCTTAGTAAGAACCCTCCGCATACCGGAAGGGTGAAGGAATTGGTGAAAATGTTCCCGAATGCTAAGTTTATCTACCTGGTGCGTAACCCGTATACTGTATTCGAATCTACACGCAGTTTCTTTACAAATACGATTCAGCCGTTGAAGTTGCAGGATGTCAGCAATGAACAATTGGAGGAAAATATCCTTTCTATCTATGCAAAGCTTTATCATAAGTATGAATCGGATAAGAAGTTTATTCCGGAAGGTAACCTGATGGAAGTGAAATTTGAAGATTTCGAAGCGGATGCGATGGGTATGACGGAAACTATTTATAAGTCTCTTTCTATCCCCGGATTTGCTGAAGCACGTAGCGATATAGAAAAATACGTGGGCGGAAAGAAGGGATATAAGAAGAATAAATATAAATATGATGACCGTACGATTCAATTGGTAGAAAAGAACTGGGATTTTGCTTTGAAACAATGGGATTATAAATTATAAGAAGAAAAAGAAAGGAAAAGTATTGATGATTCAGAAAAGCATTCATCGCCTGTTGATGACAGGTTTCGTTGCATTTATTTCTTCCTTGTCTTTGATGGCGCAACATAAAGTTGAGGTAGTTCCTTTCGGGGACATGAATCAATGGGTGGACCGTCAGATAAAGGAGTCGAGCATTATTGGCGGGAATACTAAGAATGTATATGCGATAGGGCCGACGTCGGTGATCAAGGGGGATCAGGTTTATAAGAATATGGGTGGTTCGCCTTGGGCTACTTCGAATGTGATGGCGAAAGTGGCTGGTATTACGAAAACTAATACTTCGGTCTTTCCGGAGAAGCGGGGAGATGGATACTGTGCCCGTTTGGATACACGCATGGAAAGTGTGAAAGTGCTGGGATTGGTTAATATTACAGTGTTGGCGGCAGGTTCTATCTTTACCGGTTCGGTGCATGAGCCGATTAAGGGCACTAAAAATCCGCAGAAAATGCTGCAGACGGGTATTCCGTTTACAAAAAAACCGGTTGCTCTTCAGTTTGATTACAAGGTGAAGATGTCTGACCGGGAGAATCGTATTCGTGCTACCGGTTTCAGTAAGATTACGGATGTGCCCGGAAAAGATTATCCGGCAGCTATCCTGTTACTGCAAAAACGTTGGGAAGATGCCAATGGAAATGTGTATGCGAAACGGATAGGGACAATGGTGACTTATTATTATCACTCTACGGACTGGAAAAATAATGTAACTTATGAGATTATGTATGGTGATATAACGAATCGTCCGGAATACAAGGCGCACATGATGCGTCTGCAAGCAACCGAAAGTTATACGGTGAACAGCAAGGGTGAAAGCGTGCCTATCCACGAAGTGGCCTGGGGAGATGAAAATGATGTTCCGACTCATATGTATATTCAATTTACATCCAGTCATGGAGGAGCTTATATCGGTTCTCCGGGAAATACATTATGGGTTGACAATGTAAAACTGGTATATTAACAAAGTATATAGACAAAGAGAAGAGAAATAGTCAGTGATATCATTTTTCATTGACTATTTTTTTGTTTTAATTCTTTTGTCACAAACCCTTTCAGATGCCTTCTGGAGTTATCTAAGACTTTTATCGCTCTATAAAAATCTATGAATGAATGAAAATTTACGTGTTTTTTTGTTTGTGTTATATTAAATATCTATATTTGCACCAAATTTAGAAAGAAGAATGACGTTTATTGTCTCTTAGTCAGGTGTAGAACATTTGGGTTGTGTATCTATCCTGTAAGACAATTGAAATATATTATTTACTAAAATAAATTGAGATGAAAAAGGGTTTATTGTTTATTTTATTGGCAGCAGCATCTGTATGTTTGCCTGCACAAGAAAAAGAAAATGCAGCAAAGAGTTATAGAGTGGAAACTAACCGCTTTGGTGCTAACTGGTTTATTAGTGGTGGCGTTGGCGCACAAATGTATTTTGGCGACAATGATGGTAAAGCCGATTTCGGAAAACGTCTTGCTCCGGCACTTGACATTGCTGTAGGTAAGTGGTTTACTCCAGGTATCGGATTACGCGTGGCTTACAACGGTCTTCAGGCTAAAGGTGCTACTCCTTATGCTAACGGTCCGCTTGTAGACGGAGGACAGTACTCTAATGGTTACTACAAAGAAAAATGGAATGTTGTTAACCTTCACGGAGACGTATTGTTGAACCTTACCAATATGTTCTGTGGTTATAAAGAAGATCGTCTGTACTCATTCATTCCTTATGTAGGTGCTGGATTCGTACACACAGGTAAAGGTCCTGGTTATGATGAACTGGGTATCAATGCCGGTTTGATCAACCGCTTCCGTCTGTCTTCAGCTTTGGATCTTAACGTTGAATTGCGCGGACTTTTGATGAAAGGCGCATTTGGTAACTCAGGTCCTGAAGGATTGGCTGGTCTGACTGTAGGTGTTACTTACAAGTTCAAGAAACGTGGTTGGGATGCTGTTCCTACTGTACCGATGGTTCCGGAAAGTCAGTTGAACGACATGAGAGACAGAGTAAACGCTCTGAAGGGTGAAAACGAATCTTTGAAACGTGACTTGGTTGAAGCACGTAACAAAAAACCGGAAGTGATCGTTAAGAAAGAAGCTGGTTTCATTCCACGTTACGTTGTTGTATTTAATATCGGAAAGAGCAACATCAGCAAGAGAGAGTATATGAATATCGAAGCTATGGCTAAAGGTATCAAAGCAACTGATAAAGTATTTACTGTAACAGGTTATGCTGATAAAGGTACTGGTTCTGCTGAATATAACATGAAATTGAGTAAGAAGAGAGCTGAAGCAGTTCGTGACTTGATGGTTAATGAATTCGGTGTTCCTGCTTCTCAGTTGAAAGTTGATTACAAGGGTGGCGTAGGCAACATGTTCTATGATGATGCTAAGTTAAGCCGTGTAGCTATTGTTGAAGAATAATATACATTTTAAATAATAGAATAAAAGAGACGTTTCCTTTCACAGGAAGCGTCTTTTTTGTATTTTTGTACCCCATGAGCAGAATAGTAGCAATAGATTATGGAAGAAAGCGTACTGGGATAGCTGTGAGCGATACTATGCAGTTGATCGCGAACGGATTGACAACAGTGCCTACGCATGAACTTCTAAACTTTATCGGTGAATATATGGCTAAAGAACCGGTGGAGCGGATTATTATTGGATTGCCAAAGCAAATGAATAATGAGGTTTCGGAGAATATGAAGAATATAGAACCTTTTGTTCGTTCGCTGAAGAAGCGCTATCCGGACCTTCCGGTCGAGTATGTGGACGAACGGTTCACTTCTGTTCTTGCGCATCGTACCATGTTGGAGGCCGGTCTGAAGAAAAAGGACCGCCAAAATAAAGCATTGGTGGATGAGATAAGTGCTACTATTATTTTGCAAACATATTTGGAGAGTAAACGTTTTTAATAGAAGATATTGAATAACTTAATTTTTAGTAGAGTATAAAAATATGATTTTACCTATTTATGTATATGGTCAGCCTGTATTGAGAAAGGTTGCAGAGGACATAACACCGGATTATCCGAACCTGAAAGAGTTGATTGAAAACATGTTTGAAACAATGGTGCACGCCGATGGCGTAGGACTGGCTGCTCCGCAGATTGGTTTGCCTATTCGCGTGGTTACTATTACGTTGGATCCGCTTTCGGAGGAGTATCCTGAATTTAAAGACTTCAATAAGGCTTATATCAATCCCCACATTCTGGAAGTCGGGGGCGAAGAAGTGAACATGGAAGAGGGTTGTCTCAGTCTTCCCGGTATTCATGAAACAGTGAAAAGAGGTGATAAAATTCGCGTGAAATATATGGACGAGAATTTTGTGGAGCATGAAGAAGAGGTGGAGGGTTATCTGGCTCGGGTGATGCAGCATGAATTCGATCATTTGGATGGTAAGATGTTTATCGACCATATCTCACCGCTTCGTAAGCAGATGATTAAAGGAAAGCTGAATACGATGTTGAAGGGAAAAGCACGCAGTTCTTATAAGATGAAACAGGTGAAATAAAGATAAAAAACGTTTATATCCCTGTTAAGTAAGCGAAAAGCATTATTTTTGCTTCGTTTACAAGCATAAAATATCAATGGTAAAAAGAATCTTAACAGTTTTATTACTGTTCCCAACGCTGGTGTGTGCTCAGATAAATACGGATCGGGTGATGACTATTGCCCGAAACGCTCTTTATTTTGAGGACTATGTACTTTCTATTCAGTACTTTAACCAGGTTATTAACGCTAAACCTTATCTGTATGAGCCCTATTTCTTCAGGGCATTGGCAAAACTAAACCTGGAGGATTTCCAGGGTGCTGAAACAGACTGTGATGCAGCTATCCAACGCAATCCGTTTGTGGTGGGTGCTTATCAGATTCGTGGTTTGGCAAGGATTCGTCAGAGTAAATTTGATGGAGCGATTGAAGATTACAAGAAAGCATTGCATTATGATCCGGAGAATATTACCTTATGGCATAACCTGACATTATCTCATATCCAGAAGAAAGATTATGATGCTGCGAAAGAGGATTTGGAAAGTTTGCTGAAAGTGTCTCCGCGTTATACCCGCGCTTATTTGATGAGGGGGGAAGTGTCCTTGCAACAGAAAGATACGATTGCTGCCTTGAACGACTTCAATAAGGCTCTTGAACTGGATAAATATGATCCGGACGCATGGTCTGCAAGAGCGATCGTTAAATTACAGCAGGCTAAGTATGCGGAAGCTGAAGCGGATTTCAACCGTGCTATTCCTTTGAGCGCTAAGAATGCGGGAAATTATATAAACCGTGCATTGGCACGCTTTCATCAGAATAATTTGAGAGGCGCTATGAGCGATTATGATCTGGCGTTGGATATTGATCCGAATAACTTTATCGGTCATTATAACCGTGGTTTGTTGCGTGCTCGGGTAGGAGATGACAACCGGGCTATTGAAGATTTTGACTTTGTCATCAAGATGGAGCCGGATAATATGATGGCTGTCTTTAACCGTGGATTGCTACGTGCCCAAACGGGTGATTATCGCGGGGCAATACAAGATTACACAACTGTTATCAACCAGTATCCGAACTTCCTTGCCGGATATTACCAGCGTTCGGAAGCTCGCAGAAAGATTGGCGACAAGAAAGGAGCGGAGCAGGACGAGTTTAAAGTCATGAAAGCTCAAATAGATAAGCAGAACGGTGTGACGAATAAAGATGTAGCACAGAATAAGGATAAGGAAAACGAAGAGGAAGGCGGAGAGAAGACCCGTAAGAAATCAGATAAGAATATGAATAACTATCGTAAGATAGTGATTGCCGATGATTCCGAAGCTGAACAACGCTATACAAGTGATTATCGTGGACGTGTGCAGGATAAGAACGTAAATATAAAACTGGAACCGATGTTCGCTTTGACTTATTATGAGAAGATGAGTGACGTGAAGCGTTCGGTGAACTTTCACAAATATATTGAGGATTTAAACCGTACAGGTATACTTCCGAAACGTCTTCGCATCACGAATATGGAAGCTCCGTTGACGGAAGAACAGGTGAAAGTGCATTTTGCCTTGATCGATACACATACATCGGCTATTGTGGAAGATGAAAAGAATGCCTCAAAACGTTTTGCCCGTGCAATTGATTTTTATTTGGTGCAGGACTTCTCGAGTGCGGTTTCTGATTTGACTCAGACCATCTTGCTGGATGGTGATTTCTTCCCGGCATATTTTATGCGTGCATTGATTCGTTGTAAACAGTTGGAATATCAGAAGGCTGAACAAGCTGTCGAAACAGATGTTGTTCCTGGCGATAATAAGCGTAAAGAGATTACCGCGGTAGATTATGAGGTGGTGAGAAAAGATTTGGATAAGGTGATAAATCTGGCTCCGGACTTTGTATATGCATATTATAATCGTGCCAATGTTTCTGCCATGTTGAAAGATTACCGGGCTGCAATTATCGACTATGATAAGGCGATCGAGCTGAATCCTGATTTTGCGGACGCTTATTTTAACCGTGGACTGACTCATATTTTCTTAGGAAATAATAAACTAGGTATTTCAGATTTGAGTAAAGCCGGTGAGTTGGGGATTGTTTCTGCTTATAATGTTATCAAACGTTTTACGGATCAATCGGAATAACATTTTTTTGATAAAAAATAGAAAACTCAAAAGATTTAGTTACTTTTGCGTTCAAATTATGAAAATATAACATCATCATATTATGATAAAGATAACATTTCCCGATGGCTCCGTTCGTGAGTATAACGAAGGAGTGAACGGTTTACAGATTGCTGAAAGTATCAGTTCGCGTCTGGCACAGGAAGTGCTGGCATGTGGAGTGAACGGCGAGACTTATGATTTAGGACGTCCTATTAATGAAGATGCTAATTTTGTTCTTTATAAATGGGATGATGAAGAAGGTAAACATGCGTTTTGGCATACAAGTGCACACTTGCTGGCGGAAGCTTTGCAGGAACTTTATCCGGGTATCCAGTTTGGTATCGGACCGGCTATCGAGAACGGATTCTACTATGATGTGGATCCGGGTGAAGCTGTGATTAAAGAAAGCGACCTTCCAGCCATTGAAGCTAAAATGTTGGAACTGGCTGCAAAGAAAGAAGAGGTAGTCAGAAAAAGCATCGCAAAGACAGATGCTCTGAAAATGTTTGGCGATCGTGGCGAAACATACAAATGTGAATTGATCTCTGAACTGGAAGACGGACACATTACAACTTATACCCAGGGTGCATTTACTGACCTTTGTCGTGGTCCTCACTTGATGACGACTGCTCCGATCAAGGCTATCAAGTTGACTTCAGTGGCTGGTGCTTACTGGCGTGGTCATGAAGATCGTAAGATGCTGACTCGTATTTATGGTATCACGTTCCCGAAGAAGAAAATGCTGGATGAATATTTGGTATTGCTGGAAGAAGCGAAGAAGCGTGACCACCGTAAGATCGGTAAGGAGATGCAGTTGTTTATGTTCTCCGAAACTGTAGGTAAGGGACTTCCTATGTGGTTGCCGAAAGGTACTGCATTGCGTCTGCGTCTGCAAGAGTTCTTGCGTCGTATTCAGACACGTTACGATTATCAGGAAGTAATCACTCCGCCAATTGGTAATAAATTGCTGTATGTGACTTCAGGTCACTATGCAAAATATGGTAAGGATGCATTCCAGCCTATTCATACTCCGGAAGAGGGTGAAGAGTATTTCTTGAAACCAATGAACTGCCCTCACCACTGTGAAATTTACAAGAACTTCCCACGTTCATATAAGGACCTTCCATTGCGTATTGCAGAATTTGGTACGGTTTGTCGTTATGAACAAAGTGGTGAGTTACACGGTTTAACTCGTGTACGTAGCTTTACACAGGATGATGCGCATATCTTCTGCCGTCCGGAACAAGTGAAAGATGAATTCCTTCGTGTGATGGATATCATATCTATCGTGTTCCGTTCTATGGATTTCCAGAATTTTGAAGCACAGATATCCTTGCGTGATAAAGTGAACCGTGAAAAGTACATCGGTAGCGATGATAACTGGGAAAAGGCTGAACAGGCTATTATCGAGGCTTGTGCGGAAAAAGGATTGCCTGCTAAGATTGAGTATGGAGAAGCAGCTTTCTATGGTCCTAAACTTGACTTTATGGTGAAAGACGCTATCGGTCGTCGTTGGCAGCTGGGTACGATTCAGGTTGACTACAACTTGCCGGAACGTTTTGAACTTGAATATATGGGTTCTGACAATCAGAAGCATCGCCCGGTAATGATTCACCGTGCTCCGTTCGGATCAATGGAACGTTTTGTTGCCGTACTGATTGAACATACTGCGGGTAAATTCCCATTGTGGCTGACACCGGAACAGGTCGTTATTCTGCCAATCAGTGAGAAGTTCAATGAATATGCAGAGCAGGTGAAGATGTATCTGAAGATACACGAAATCCGTGCGATTGTAGATGATCGTAACGAGAAGATCGGCCGTAAGATTCGTGATAATGAGATGAAACGTATTCCTTATATGCTGATTGTCGGCGAAAAAGAAGCAGAAAATGGAGAAGTTTCTGTTCGTAGACAAGGCGAAGGTGACAAAGGAACCATGAAATTTGAAGAATTTGCTAAAATTTTGAACGAAGAAGTTCAGAATATGATAAATAAATGGTAACTTTGCAGCCGTTTCAGAATAAAATATTTAGTATAACAATAAAAAGATCAAACTAGGAAGTATACGTTTTTAATGAAGAATGACACTCTAAAAGGGCAATACAGAATCAATGAACAGATTCGTGCCAAGGAAGTTCGCATAGTAAGCGATGATATTGAACCGAAAGTATATCCAATCTTTCAGGCTCTGAAAATGGCTGAAGAGAGAGAATTGGATTTAGTGGAAATTTCTCCTAATGCTCAACCCCCTGTTTGTCGTATTATTGATTATTCTAAATTTCTTTATCAATTAAAGAAACGCCAGAAGGAACAGAAAGCGAAGCAGGTTAAGGTTAATGTGAAGGAAATCCGTTTCGGACCCCAGACAGACGACCATGATTACAACTTTAAGTTGAAGCATGCTAAAGGATTTTTGGAAGATGGCGATAAGGTGAAGGCTTATGTATTCTTTAAAGGTCGCTCCATCCTTTTCAAGGAGCAAGGTGAAGTGCTTTTGCTTCGTTTTGCAAATGACTTGGAAGACTACGCTAAAGTAGATCAAATGCCGATACTGGAAGGTAAGCGCATGACTATTCAGCTTTCTCCGAAAAAGAAAGAAGCTTCTAAAAAGCCGGCAACAGCTGGAACACCGAAACCTGCTGCTCCTGCACAAAAAGCAGAGAAGCCGGAAACGGGCGAAGAATAAGAAAGGATGCGTAACGCGCAGGTATAGTGCGTTGCCATTATATATTTAATAATTTAAAAACAAGTAAGATGCCAAAGATGAAGACTAACTCCGGTTCTAAAAAAAGGTTTACCCTTACCGGAACAGGTAAAATCAAAAGAAAGCACGCTTTTCACAGTCACATTTTGACTAAGAAAACTAAGAAGAGAAAAAGAAATCTGTGCTACTCTACAACTGTTGATACAACAAATGTAAGCCAGGTTAAGGAACTCTTAGCAATGAAGTAATCAAAAGCGTAAAAGTATTATTAAAGTATTAACCGAATGCATTAGCCTGAAGTTCGCTGCGTGAAGTAGCGGCGCTAACATTCAAAAAAAGTAAAACTATGCCAAGATCAGTAAATCATGTTGCTTCAAAAGCAAGAAGAAAGAAAATTTTGAAATTAACCAGAGGTTACTTTGGTGCAAGAAAGAATGTATGGACCGTAGCTAAAAACACTTGGGAAAAGGGTTTGACTTACGCGTTCCGTGACCGTAGAAATAAGAAAAGAAACTTCCGCGCTCTTTGGATACAACGTATCAACGCTGCTGCACGTCTTGAAGGAATGTCTTATTCTAAATTGATGGGCGGTCTGCACAAAGCCGGTATTGAAATAAACCGTAAGGTTTTGGCTGATTTAGCTATGAATCACCCGGAAGCTTTCAAAGCTGTAGTTGCAAAAGCAAAAGCTGCTTAAGCATCAATAGTTTACGAGTTACAAAGTGTCAGTTACTAAGCTAGTAACTGGCACTTTTCTTTTGTTAGGCAGATGAAAGGGAATAAAAAAAATGTTAGTTGGCAAACAAAATCCTTTTTTTTCTTGTTAGTTTCATGTATTCTTATTACATTTGTGATACAAAAATATTAGCCGTATCGACTGGATCGGGAAACTCTTCAAATTAATCTGATGCACCGAGAAAGCTTCGTTCTTCAATGGCGGGCCACATCCTTCGGGACAGCTTTAAGCCGGTGGATTACAAAGAGGGCGAGCGCTCAAATCTTGTTCTATCAGAGTTTCATCACATCGTCGATGCGGCTTTTTTATATACTTTTCTATGATATTCTATTTCTCCGGTACAGGCAATTCTAAATGGATTGCAAATCAGCTTTCCAAAGAGCAAAAAGAAGAATTGGTTTTTATTCCCGATGCGTTAAAGAACAGAACGTTTGAGTTTTGTTTGCGGAAAGATGAAAAGATCGGTTTTGTATTTCCTATCTATTCGTGGGCACCTCCTGCAATCGTACTTAATTTTATTCGGCAACTCTCTTTAAAGGGGTATAAAAGACAATATTTGTTTTTTGTTTGTTCCTGTGGGGATGATACCGGGCTTACGCAGCAGGTGCTGGAGAAGGCTTTGAATCATAAAGGCTGGAAGTGTCATGCAGGCTTTTCTGTGACTATGCCCAATAATTATGTATTGCTTCCCGGTTTTGACGTAGATAAGAAAGGGCTGGAGGAGAAAAAACTGGCAGATGCTATTCCGGCTGTCAATCAAATAAATGCTTCGATAAGTAGGAGAGAGGAGTTGTTTCTTTGTCATGAAGGGAGTATTCCTTTTATTAAGACGAGGATTATCAATCCTTTATTTAATCGCTTTCAGATGTCTCCCGGGAATTTTTATACTACGGATGCTTGTATTGGATGTAAGCGTTGTGAGAAGAGTTGTCCGGTAGGGAATATTATGATGATGGGCAGAAAGCCTGTTTGGGGGATGGATTGCACCTCATGCCTGGCATGTTATCATGTTTGTCCGCAGCATGCGGTGCAATATGGGAAAAGAACGAAAGATAAAGGGCAGTATTTCAATCCTAATTAATCTACTTGCCAATCAATCTACTCGTCTTTGATTTTAATGCAGCAATTGGATAAATCTTCAATGATAGCTAGGCTTTCTACTCTGACGCCTTGCTCCTCAAGTTTTTTACGCCCATTTTGGAAGGCTTTTTCAATAATGAATCCCATTCCTACCAAGTTTGCTCCGGATTGCTTGATGAGGTCGATAATGCCTAATGCGGCATTGCCATACGCGAGGAAGTCATCCACGAAAAGAACATTGTCATTTGGAGTGAGGAAATCGGCACTGATAACGACTTCATAATCACGATCTTTAGTGAATGAGTGCACAGTGGTGCTTAGCGCATTCTGAATGGTTTTAGGAGACTTCTTCTTTGCAAATACAACTGGTAAATCCATCAGGTAGCCTGTCATGATAGCCGGGGCGATGCCGCTGGCTTCGATTGTCATAATCTTATTTACGTTTGTGGCTGCAAAACGACGGACAAACTCGACTCCGATTGATTTCATCAGGACAGGGTCCATTTGATGATTAATAAAACCGTCTACTTTCAGGATACCTCCTTCGTAGCATTTTCCGTCTTGCAGAATTCTTTTTTTAAGTAATTGCATGCTGTATGATATTAATTAATAATGTGCTAATATTCCATTCCGCATGGTGAAAACGGCGGTTGGTATATTAGCACATGGATATTTGAATCGTTACTTGTTGTCTCTTAAGTCTTTCACCCGGACGGCTTTTCCTTCGCTTTGCGGGAGAGAGCCTTTCTTTACCAGTTTAACTTTAGGAGTCACCAATATTTCATCCTTCAATTGGCGGGTAATATCCTTGCGGATCTTCTCCAGTTCAATATAATTGTCGGTAGAAAGGTCGCTTAATTCTACTTCGACGATCATCTCGTCTTGGTTGTTGACAGTTTCCAGCGTAATCAGGTAGTTGCTGCCTAATTCGGGGAATTGTACGAGAATCTTTTCTACCTGCATCGGGAAGATGTTTACTCCCTTGATAATGAACATATCGTCGCTGCGGCCTTTGATACGGTCGATACGGATATGGGTACGGCCGCATGGGCATTTTCCGGGAAGAATACGGGTTAAATCGCGGGTACGATAGCGGATTAACGGCATCATTTCACGATCAAGAGTCGTAAGTACTAATTCTCCGATTTCTCCTTCCGGAACAGGTTCGCCTGTTTCCGGATCGATAATTTCTACCAGATAACAGTCTTCCCAGAAGTGCATTCCATTCTGTTCCTTACATTCGAAGGCAACACCGGGACCGTTCATTTCTGTCATGCCGAAGCTGTTGTAGGCTTTTACACCCAGCATTTTTTCTATTTTCCGGCGTTGTTCGTCGGTATGGGGTTCGGCGCCGATAACCAGGGTTTTCAGTGTGGTTCCTTTGGGATCGAGTCCTTCTTCCTGGAAGACTTCTGCAAGGCGGATGGCATAGCTGGGGATAGCATGTAAAGCGGTAGTCTTAAAGTCGTTGATGAATTTAATCTGTCGTTTACTGTTTCCTGCAGCGGCAGGGACTGTCAGGCAGCCCAAGCGTTCTGCACCGTATTGGAAGCCCAAACCTCCTGTAAACATACCATATCCGGAGCTGTTTTGGAAAACGTCAGTCTTGCGTATTCCTACTGCATACAGACAGCGGGCTACCAGGTTGGCCCAGGAATCGAGGTCGTGCTGTGAGTGAACGATAACAGTCGGGTTTCCGGTGGTACCACTGGAAGAGTGAATACGTACACCATCATTGCTCATATCACCTGCCACCAGTCCGAACGGGTAGTGGGCGCGCATGTCAGATTTGGTAGTAAAAGGTACTTTGCGGATATCATCCAATGACTGTATGCTATCTGCTGTGATGCCATGTTTGCTGAAAACTTCTTTGTAATATGGAGCGTTCGCAGCTATATTAATTGTTTTTTTAAGCCGTTGAAGCTGCAATTCCTGCAACTTCTCCCGGCTCATGGTTTCTAATTCTTCTTCCCAGTATTGTGTACTCATGGTAATGCCTTTTATTGCATCAGCTTTTCCGCAATTTCTTTGCCGGCTGCCAATGCTTTAAGATTCATTTCTACAATTGCTTCTCCCTTACGCAGGAAGATTTCGCGGATGCTGTCTTGCACTTTTTCGTAATCAATGCCCAGGAATGGGATTGTTGCTCCCAGTAAGACAATGTTGGCAACGCGGGCGGAGCCTACTTCTTTTGCCACTTTGTCTACGTTCAATACTATCTTATGAGGCAGTTTGTTGATTTCTGCCATCACTTTGTCTGTTTCCGGATAATTGGGGATGTTGACAAACGGAGTTTCGTTAGTCACCAACCAGCCGGTAGGGCTAAGGTAGGGGAGGTAACGCAATCCTTCCATCGGTTCCAATGAGATGATGAGATCACATTTGCCTGATGGGATCAGGTCTGAAGCAATCGGCTGGTCGCTGATGCGGAGATTGGATTGGACATCTCCTCCGCGTTGGCTCATTCCGTGTACTTCCGCTTGTTTCATGTATAATCCTTCTTTCAAGGCAGCTTTGCCGATTACTGTGGCAATGGACAGAATTCCCTGTCCGCCGACTCCTGATAATATAATGTCTTTTTTCATGGCTTACTTACTTCTTTTTTTGCGTGCTAATGTCTGGATACACTCTCTGCGTGGGATAATGACAGATACACCACGATATTCGATTTCTTCGCGAATGATTTGCTTCATTTCCTCATAGTTCTTCTTCAATGGAGTAACTACACGGATATGGGCCGGATCTACTCCGATACCTGCACAGATCGCTTCGATGCGTCCGGTTCCGGCAGAATCCTGTCCACCTGTCATGGCGGTGGTTTCATTGTCGGAGATGACGATGGTTACACTGGCGTTCTCGTTCACGCAATCTAACAGTCCGGTCATTCCGGAATGGGTGAACGTTGAGTCGCCGATGACAGCTACAGCCGGGAAAAGACCTCCGTCAGCGGCACCTTTTGCCATCGTAATGGAAGCACCCATATCCACGCATGAATTAATTGCATTGAAAGGAGCATTTGCACCTAATGTATAACAGCCGATATCGCTGAATACTTTATGAGATGGATATTCTTCTTTCAGAACTTCGGTCAGCGTGATATACATATCGCGGTGTCCGCAGCCTTCGCAAAGTGCAGGCGGGCGCATTTCTACAACAGAAGGAATACCGAATTCCGATTTATTCTCTTTACCTACGGCACGGGCTACAGAGTCCGGATTTAACTCTCCGTCCTGTGACAGAGTACCGTCGAGGCGTCCTTTTACTTTAACGCCGATACCCAGATAACCTTTCAATTGTTTTTCTACACAGGGTTGTCCGTCTTCCAGAACTAGGATTTCGTCACAAGACTCGATCAATTGATGCAATTGTTTTTTAGGCAATGGATATTGGCCGATCTTGAGTACCGGATATTCGCAACCTTCCGGATAGTTTTCCATCAGATAATTGTAACCGATACCACAAGCTACGATTCCCAGCTTTTTGTTAGGACCGTCTGTATATTTATTATAGGGCGATTCTTCTGAAGCTTTGATAAATTCGTCTTGGCGGGCAAGCAATACTTTGTAGCGTTTGCGGGCATTTCCCGGCAACAAGATGAACTGACGCGGATCTTCGCTGAAAGAGATGCTGTTCTGCGGCTTTTGCTCTTTACGTTCTACTCCTGAACGGGAGTGTGCCAGGCGGGTTACCATACGCATCAGGATCGGTTCGCCTACTTTTTCAGAGAATTCGAAACCACTGTATACCATATCATACGCTTCCTGCTGATTGCTTGGTTCGTACATCGGTATCAGTGAGAAGTCTCCGTAGAAACGGCTGTCCTGTTCGTTCTGCGAGGAGTGCATACTGGGGTCGTCTGCGGCTATCACAATCAATCCGCCTTTCACGCCTGTGATGGCAGAGTTGACGAAACAGTCGGCAGCTACATTCATACCTACGTGCTTCATACAAACTAATGCCCGTTTACCTACGAAAGACATACCCAACGCAGCTTCCATCGCTGTTTTTTCATTGGCACACCAACGGTTGTGTATATTCTGTTCGGTCGTTATAGGGGCCATTTGAATATATTCCGTAATTTCAGTTGAAGGAGTACCCGGATAGGCATAAACACCCGAAAGTCCGGCATCCAGTGCAGCTTGTGCAATGGCTTCATCGCCAAGTAAGAGTTGCTTGCTCATATCTATTTCTTTTATTTAGTGTTGATCACAGTTTGTTAATCTATCGGGCAAAGATAGGCTTTTCCGTTCGTTTTATCACAAATTTACTTGAAAATCTTTCTTTCATTCAGGGCTTTCCAGTATTTTCTTGCATTTGCCATGTGGTCGGCGTAATTGGAGGCAAAGTTGTGAGTACCGGAAAAATCTTCTTTGGCGCACATGTAGATATAGTTATGTTTGGTATAGTTCAACACGCTGTCTATTCCCTTTTTAGAGGGGATACGGATGGGTCCTGGAGGTAATCCGGTATTTATATAGGTATTGTAGGGAGAATTGACTTTTAAATGCTCGTTGGTAATTCGGCGCAGGCCAAAATCCTGCAGGGCAAATTTGATGGTGGGATCTGCTTGTAAGGGCATATCTTGATGTAACCGGTTGATATACAATCCGGCTACCATTGGCTTTTCTTCGTTGTTGTTGGTCTCTTCTTCAACGATGGAAGCAAGTGTGCTGACTTCTTCCGGTGTCATGCCGATGGCGGTAGCTTGTGACAGGCGATCTTTATTCCAGAAGCGTTTGTGTTCGTCCTTTATTCGTTTAAAGAATTCGTCTACGCTCATATCCCAATATACCTGATAGGTTTCCGGTATGAAAAGGCTGGGGAGTGTTATACTGGTATATCCCATTTGAGCTAGGAAAGTAGAGTCGAACAGTTGGCTTGCGATTTCGGCAGAGTCTATCATGAGCTGCTTGCCGATGCTTCGCGCCAATCGGTCTAATGTCCGGACGCTTCCGATAGTAAGGTTCATAGGTTCCTGATAACCTCTGGAAAAACGGCTATATACATGATAGACGTTGTCATTGGGGCGAATGGCATAACGACCGGTGTGGATATTCTGATTGAAATCCTTGTATTTTGCCATCCACTGGAATCCGGTGAACTTATTGACATGCCCGAATTCTTTTATTTTATGGTAGATAGAATCGGCAGTATCATCCCGGTCTACATAAATATATACGGTTTTAGATGGGTGAAATTGGGGGGCAAACAGATAATAATAAAAGGTGCCTCCGGCAACTGCACAAAGGAGGAATGCTCCGATTAGAATTGATAGTAGAATATTTCTCTTTTTTTTCTTCATCTTTTGAGGTGTATTTAAAAAGTTCGTCAAAGATAAAAAGAATTTGGATAGGAGTGTTCTCTTTTTAGGATGAATCATAAGGCGACTACATCAAAAGTATATTTCTTTCGGTGCGATTGTGAATTCATTCTTTCACGTTACGTCTGCCTTGCTTGATTTATTCAGCTGCTTATTGTGTCTCTTTGTTTTCATTGTGATTATCTTTTTGTTTCCAGAGTAGTTCCATTATTCCCATATATTGTGGGACTATTTTCCCGCAATATATGGGAATGTTTTCTCATAAAATAAGAGAATACTTTCCCACAATATGTGGGAATAAGACAATCTCTTGACGTTACAATGGGAAACCTTGAGAGTAATACAACAACTCCCTTTTATTGAAGTGAGAGTCTGTTTGTAACTAGAATGCCATTGGCACAAGGAAATGAATTCATTTCAGAGAAACGAGTTTTGCTACTTAATTAGGCCACAGAGAGTAATTAATGTCTGCTTCTATTTTGTTTTCTATCTCATCGGGCAGAGGTGCGAAGAAATCCATGTTAGTCAGGTTCTCGATGCTATCTATTGTTACCGCATAGGATGATAGAGGTTCTACTGCCTGCTCATTATTGAATAAGAAACCGATAGCTCGCATCGGCTTGACAAAAGGAGAAAGGACTACTTTAAAAAACTTTTGAGGTACTACGACTTTATTCTTTCCGATTGTTTTGGGATGTTTTTCAATAATAGGGCCACATATAATAATGATGGCGCTGTCTGCTATGGCCCAATTCCGGATCTTTTCTTCCAGATTTTTCCATCCTCTTCTGTTTAGTTGTGGATGTTGCGGACACATATTGCTGAAATAAAATGATTCTTTCATGGCTTCAGGACTCCATTTCATATCTGCTGCGGGAGCCATATGACCTTTGTCATATCCTGAACGGGTATAGTCGGTATTCGTTGCAGTCGGCCCTGTCACTAATGGATCGGCAATAAAACGATTACCTCTTTTTTCTTTTCCTTTGGTTTCTTCCCTGGTTAATTCGTAAGAAACCCAGTTGGGGATTTTTAAATCTTTGTTGTATGATACCGTATATCCGCTATGCCGGATGATTTGTTCTTGCCGGGGAACTAGTGATATAGGTGTCTCCAGATCTTTGCCGGGTGGAATCTGAAAGGAAGTATCAGTTTGCAGTTCGTTATTTTTCTGGATATTAATCTGCTGGCAATACAAATAAACACCAAAAAGAATAGGAATGAGCACAATAATGGCGATGATACATCCTAATCTATTATTAGAGTGTGATTTCTTTTTGAATAGTTTTCTGTTTTTACCTTTTTTATTTCGATTCATTGATTGGCTGGTGATGACAGGTTTGTTTTATTCTTCTTTTCTCATGCTGAATTCGCAACCGCAATATTGTTGGTTGTAAAAGTTATATTCTTTAATGATGGCAATACGTCGTTCGCTAAGTCCCCCTTTCCGCCAATTCTGTTCCCAGTATGTGACATCCGGGTAAAAGGCGGTAGCATATTGTCCGGCTTCATTGATCTGCTCCAGACTTTTCCAACGGCTGGAGGCAAGTGTCGTGGTAATTACAGAGAAACCATGTTCGTGTGCGTAACGGGCTGTCTCCAATAAACGCAGTTTAAAACAACGCAGGCAACGTCCTCCTCTTTCAGGTTCCTGCTCCATTCCTATTATGTGACATCGCCAGTTTTCATGATCGTAATCAGCATCTATGATCTCCAATCCCAATGATTGGGCATAGCGCGTACATTCTTCTTTTCTTATAATATACTCTTCCTGCGGATAAATATTAGGATTGCAATAATAAATAACGGGGGTGATATGATGTTGCATCATACATTCAATAATGGCTGATGAACAAGGAGCACAACAAGTATGAAGCAAGACTTTATCGGCTCCTCCCGGAACTTCGAGTTGGAATTTCTTTTTCATGCTGTAAAGTTAGTACATATTTACGATACGAGTCAATGGTTTATGTTTTATTCAGAATAGTTTTTTTAGTATCTTTGTCCACTCAAGTTTATAACAGAACAATAATGAATGAATTAAATTGCGGGCAAGAAGAGCAATATGCAGGCCCGGAGAAGAAAAAAAGTACCTCGAAAATTGTAAAGAGAACTTTAGTTGTGGCTGCATTAGCTTTGGCGGTATATGTTGTATATTCCGTAGTTTATTTATTTGTTTCGCCTGATCGTAATATTCAGCAAATCTATCTGGTTCCCGAAGATGCTGCGTTTATCATTCAATCATCGGCTCCGATTGAAGATTGGGAAAAGTTTAGTGGAAGTGAAACATGGCAATGTCTGAAGAAAGCGAAATCTTTCGAGGAAGTAACGGAGAGTGTAGAGAAGCTCGATTCGGTAGTCAAAAGCAATAAAGTGTTGTTGTCGCTTGTTGGTGAACGGGATATGCTTATTTCGCTTCACAAGACCCGTGCCACAAAGTGGGATTTTCTGCTGATTCTGGATATGCAGAAAACATCGAAAATGGATTTATTGAAAGACCAGGTGGAAACCGTATTGGTCATGAGTGGCTTTACTGTCACCAACCGGATGCATAACGGCATTAATATCCTTGAAATGCGTGATCCCGAAACAAGGGATATTTTCTATATTGCTTTTGTGGATAATCATTTGGTAGGATCTTATACGTCCGGGCTTGTCGAATCGGCTATTGATTCGCGTAATAAACCCAAAATCGGACTTGACCAGTCTTTTATTGAAACGGAGAAGTTGGTTTCCGGTAAGGGGCTTGTCAGAGTCTTTATTAATTATGCGCGCGTACCTCAATTCATGTCTATTTATCTGGGGGCAAGAAACGAATACATTGATCTGTTTAGCAATTCTATGAATTTTGCCGGACTTTACCTAAATACGGATAAGGAGCGGATGGAAGTGAAAGGGTATACGTTGAGAAAAGATTCTGCCGATCCTTATGTCACTGCTTTGTTGAATTCGGGAAAACATAAAATGAAAGCGCATGAGATTCTGTCCGGGCGGACAGCTCTTTATACGAATATAGGTTTCAATAGTCCGGTAACTTTTGTAAAGGAATTGGAGAATGCACTGTCGGTTCACAATAAACAGTTGTATGATTCTTATCAAAGTTCCCGGAAAAAGATAGAAGGGTTATTCGGTATATCTTTGGAAGAAAACTTCTTGAGTTGGATGTCAGGAGAGTTTGCTATTACGCAATCCGAACCAGGTTTGTTAGGGCATGATCCCGAACTGATTCTGGCTATCAGGGCTAAAAGTATTAAAGATGCCCGTAAGAACATGGAATTCATTGAAAAGAAGATTAAGCGACGTACTCCGGTTAAGATTAAGACTGCTAATTATAAGGATTTCGAGATTAATTATATCGAGATGAAAGGCTTTTTCCGCTTGTTTTTTGGGAAGCTATTTGATAAATTTGAGAAGCCATACTATACTTATGTTGACGATTATGTAGTTTTTAGTAATAAAGCTGCTTCTTTACTTTCTTTTGTAGAAGATTACGAGCAGAAGAATTTATTGAAAAATAATCCGGGTTTTGAAAATGCACTGTCATATTTAAAATCAAGTTCTACTATTTTCTTATATACAGATGTGCGCAAGTTTTATTCCCAGTTGAAACCGATGATGAATCCTGCCACATGGAATGAAATACAATCAAACAAAGACGTTTTGTATTCATTCCCTTACTGGACTATGCAGATTATAGGAGAGGATCACTCGGCTTCTTTGCAGTATGTGATGGATTATAGCCCATATCAACCGGAAGAGGTTGCCGTTGCTATTGCTACTGATGAAGATGATAAGGAAATGAACGAAGATGCTGAAACCGAGAAAGAGCAGATGAGCGAACTGAAACGTTTCTATGTCGAAAAGTTTGAAGGGAATGTGTTGCGGGAGTTCTATCCGGAAGGCGCATTGAAGAGTGAAGCGGAAGTAAAAGAAGGGAAACGTCACGGCCGTTACCGTGAATATTATGAAGATGGTACCTTGAAACTTCGTGGAAAGTATGTAAATAATAAACCGAAAGGTACATGGAAATATTATACCGAGGACGGGAAATTTGAGCGCAAAGAAAAGTTTTAGATTACGTCAACAAAAGTTGATTTAAAAAATAAGCTCAAAAAATAATCGGATTCTTTTTGTTTTCTCAAATAAAGCTGTAATTTTGCACGCCGTAAACGAGAGACAAACGCCGCTATAGCTCAGTTGGTAGAGCAACGCATTCGTAACGCGTAGGTCGCCAGTTCAAGTCTGGCTAGCGGCTCTCAAATTAGAACGCTGATTATTTGACTAATAATCAGCGTTTTGTTTTTCTATAGAATCTCTTTCGTATGAGTGTGGTATCTTTTTTACATGGAATTTATGTGAAATATAAAAAACGAAATTTATGTTGAGTCGCATTATTGTTTTAGTCGTCGCAGGAGTTGTCGTGGTCTATATTGTTCGTTTTATAGATAACTTTTTCTCTCAGCGCAGAAGATAAATTCAACTTTCAAACATCCGGCTGCGTGCCAGCATACAAGCGCCAATGATACCGGCTTTGTCTTTCAGCTTGGATGTCGCAATGGCTGAATCTTTATTGACTAGATTTAGCGAGTACTTGCGTACTGCTGTTTTTATCGGCTGGGTGATATAGTCGTCAGTCAAAGATAGGGTTCCGCCTATGATTACCAGTTCAGGATTGAATATATTAATTAGCCCTGCAATTTGTTTTCCCAGTTTTTGTCCGATCTCTTCTACAATTTCAATGCAGAGTGGGTCTTCCTTGTTTACGGTAGCTATAATTTCATCCAAAGTAAGAGGATTTTCTTTGGCTAAAATCCGGTTGGATAGGACAGAACTTTCTCCTTTCTGGATGCGTTCTATTAATATTCGATGAAGAGCTGAACCTGATGCTTCCGTTTCCAAGCATCCTTTTTTACCACAGTGGCAGATGATTTCATTGTCAAATACATTTGTATGCCCGAATTCTCCGGAAAAACCGGACTTTCCGGTATATATTTTCCCATCAATGATAATACCTATGCCTAATCCCCAACTGACGTTTACAAAAATAATGTCTTTTTCCCCTTTTACGCATCCTTTCATATATTCCCCGTAAGTCATAGCGCGTGTATCGTTGTCTATTGTTACCCGGAATCCGATTTTTTCAGTTAATACTTCCGCCAAGGGTCTCTCTTCAAAATTAAATTGGCTGAAGCTATATCCAGATTCTGGGTTGACTCTGCCGGACACATTTATATTGATATTTAATATTTTATCATTATCTATATCTGCTTTCTTTATAAATTGCAGAATAAGTTTGCATAACTCTTCCAGTGCTTGTGAAGTGTTTTCTGATTTAAAAGGGATATTCATTTTTAATTCTACCATATCGCCTTTGAAATTAATCAGTCCTATATTAATGGCAAACTTTTTAATATCTACTCCTATAAAATAACCGGATTCGGGATTTAGTCCATATAAGCTGGGGTAGCGTCCTCCGCTCGTCTCCAATTTGCCATAATCGTTTATATATCCTTCTTCGCACATTTCACTAATGAATTTTGTGACAGTCGGGACACTGAGATCCAGTTCTTTTGCTAAATCTGTAATAGTAGAACTACCATTATATATATAATGTGTAATAATCTTCTTTTTGAGAAGAGCGTTCTTGGTTCCTGCTTCTATTTCTTTCAGTAAATGTTGTTTCATCTTAGTCCTTCTTTATTGTTTGAGGCAAAGATAATAAATTTATTTATTAATGGAGATTTGTTTGATTTGAATTTAGTAGATGCTTTATTTATCCCTCTTTCTGAATATTGTATTAAAATGAATAATATATAAATCAAGAATCTATATATTTAATAATTTTATTAATAATGCGAATCAGTAGTTGAAATCACTAGCTGATTCAGTTAGTTAAATTGTTATTATTCAATTAATTATCTCATTTATTTATTTCTTAATCTCCTTGAAAATCAGTATGTTAGAAGAATAAAACCACTCATTATTCTAATTATGATTCCCAAGGAGAAAGAGCTAAAACTTATAAAAATATATATGTATATCTGCGATGTTTATCAGTCTTCACTGAAGTTCTACTGTCAGAGGTTCAGTAATAACGCTACACCGATCTTCACTGA
>NZ_GG774800.1:52172-72528 GCF_000163675.1 Bacteroides sp. D22
GGGCAGAGACCTGTTTTCAACTGCAGTATCAAAGGTCAGACAACCGATAGAATCTTTTTTCAACTGGCTGAATGAAAAAACAAATATTCAAAGAGCGATGAAAGTCAGATCTACATCTGGACTTTTAGTACATACGATGGGCAAAATTGCCATCGCATTCATTTATCTAATTTTCTAAAACAAGGAATCAGAGTTCAACTACTGATTCGCATTAATAACGTCTGTTATATTAAATATTTCTTTTATATTTGCCCTTCTATTATTTAATTATAAATGAAAGGAAAAATATGATCGTATCTAATCTGCAAAACAGTCAGCGTATCGAAGGGCTCCACCCTTTGTTCAAGCCCTTGTTTGACTATGTGAAAACCCATGATTTGCTTCATACGGATTTGGGGCGTATTGAGATTGATGGTGAGAATTTGTTTATCAATAATGTAAATCTGGAATGTGTATCTCCTGATAAGCAAGTTTTAGAATTACATCATGACTATATTGATGTGCATATCTTGTTGGAAGGTGCGGAAACAATTGGTTGGAAAGCCTTGGAGGACTTACAAAAAGAGGTTAAGGCATATTCTAAAGAGGACGAGTGCGCCTTATATTCAGATACTCCGACTACTTATGTTAATCTGCTTCCGGGGCAATTTGTAATAGTGTATCCGGAAGATCCCCATGCCCCGATTATTGGTCATGGCAAGATACGTAAATTGATAGCTAAAGTACGGCTATAAATTGTTATTGTTTTTATTTTGTAGTATCGAAAATAACATGGAAAAGGTGGTGTCTCTTATTAATGAGATGCTGCCTTTTGATATATATAAAGTATTATATCTTCTTACGTTATTTATAAATAAGCGAATATATAATAAAATATTTAATTAAATGTTTGGAGGAAAATAAAAATAGTATTATGTTTGCAATGATTTAATACGAGTGAAACATAAAAAATTACTTTATATGAAAAACAAAAGTATTTACCCATGGGTGGTTGTCGGTCTGCTGTGGATAGTAGCGCTACTTAATTATATGGACCGTCAGATGCTTTCTACGATGCAGGAAGCTATGAAAGTAGATATCGTAGAGTTGAACAAAGCTGAAGCTTTTGGAGCTTTAATGGCTATATTTTTATGGATATATGGTTTTATGAGTCCTGTTGCGGGAATTATCGCCGATAGGGTAAATCGTAAATGGTTGGTGGTCGGTAGTCTTTTTGTCTGGTCGGCGGTTACTTTTTTAATGGGGTATGCTCATAACTTTCACGAGCTTTACTGGTTGCGTGCTGTCATGGGAGTCAGTGAAGCGTTGTATATTCCTTCGGCTTTATCGTTGATTGCTGACTGGCATGAGGGAAAATCCCGCTCTTTAGCTGTAGGAGTTCATATGACAGGGTTGTATGTCGGGCAGGCTATCGGTGGTTTTGGGGCTACGGCTGCTGCCGCTTTTTCTTGGCAGGCTACTTTTCATTGGTTTGGCATTGTAGGTATTGCTTATTCTTTGGTACTTATATTGTTTTTGAAAGAAAATCCTATTCATAATATATCTATCAAAAAAATAGATGATGCTCCTAAAGAGAAGAAACCTTCCATTATAAGTGGGCTTTCCCTGCTGTTTACTAATTGGGCATTTTGGATTATTCTTTTCTATTTTGCGGCTCCCAGTCTTCCGGGGTGGGCAACAAAGAATTGGCTTCCGACTTTGTTTGCGGATAGCTTGAATATTCCTATGTCCGAAGCGGGACCGATATCTACTATAACAATTGCCGTGTCTTCTTTTATCGGTGTTATTTTAGGTGGAATCTTATCTGACCGTTGGGTACAAAAAAATATTCGCGGGCGTGTTTATACCGGAGCCATCGGTTTGGGGATGACTATACCGGCTCTGCTCCTGCTTGGGTTTGGACATAGTTTTGTTAGTGTGATTGGAGCGGGATTGCTCTTTGGTATTGGTTTTGGAATCTTTGACGCAAATAATATGCCTATTCTATGCCAGTTTGTATCAGCAAAACATCGTGCGACGGCTTATGGAATTATGAATATGACCGGTGTGTTTGCGGGAGCTGCCGTGACAGAAGTTCTTGGAAAGTGGACAGACGGAGGAAGTTTAGGACAGGGATTTGCAATGCTGAGTATCGTGGTAGCTGTAGCATTGGTACTTCAAATCTATTTCTTAAGACCGAAGACAGATAATATGGTAGATTAAGAATATAATAACTTTATAAAAAATAAAATGATGGAACGAATTAAAGGACTTATCGATGCACCGTTTACTCCTTTTTACGAGAATGGTGAAGTGAATTTGGAACCTATTGAAGCATATGCCAAGATGTTGGTAAAGAACGGACTCCAAGGAGTGTTTATCAATGGTTCTTCCGGTGAAGGTTATATGCTGACTGAAGAAGAACGTATGTTATTGGCAGAGCGTTGGGTTGCTGTCGCTCCCGAAGGCTTTAAAGTAATCGTGCACGTCGGTAGTTGCTGTGTAAAGGCCAGCCGTATGTTGGCTGAACATGCACAAAAAATAGGCGCATGGGGAATTGGTGCCATGGCTCCTCCTTTTCCGAAGATTGGCCGTATTGAAGAATTGGTGAAATATATTGAAGAGATAGCATCCGGTGCGCCCGAACTTCCCTTCTATTATTATCATATTCCGGCATTCAACGGTGCTTTTCTGCCAATGGTTAAATTACTGGAAGCGGTAGACGGACGTGTTCCTAACTTTGCAGGTATTAAATATACTTTTGAGAGCATGTATGAATACAACCAATGCCGTTTATATAAAAACGGAAAATATGATATGTTGCATGGACAGGATGAAACAATTCTTCCTTGTCTGGCTATGGGTGGTGCTCAGGGCGGCATCGGCGGAACAACCAATTATAATGGTAAAGAACTGGTCGGTATCATCAAAGCATGGGAGGCAGGTGATATCGAAACAGCCCGTGAACGTCAGAACTTCTCACAGGAAGTAATAAATGTGATCTGCCATTTTCGTGGGAATATTGTTGGCGGAAAACGCATAATGAAATTGATAGGACTTGATTTAGGTAAGAACCGTACTCCCTTCCAGAATATGACAGATGAAGAAGAAGTTCAGATGAAAACGGAGCTTGAGGCAATTCATTTTTTTGACCGATGCAATAAACTTTAAAAACGCATAGCATGAATACAGCAGAATATTTGAATAAGTGGGCCATATCCTATAAAGACGATATAATAAATAATATTATGCCGTTCTGGATGAAGTACGGGCTGGATAAAGAACATGGAGGGGTGTATACATGCGTTAATCGGGATGGTAGTTTGATGGATACAACGAAATCTGTCTGGTTTCAGGGACGTTTCGGGTTTATAGCTGCATATGCATATAATAATATAGAGAAAAATCCCCAATGGTTGGCAGCATCCAAGAGTTGTATTGATTTCATCGAAGCGCATTGCTTTGATACGGATGGACATATGTTCTTTGAAGTCACAGAAGATGGAGTCCCGTTACGTAAGCGCCGTTATGTGTTTTCAGAAGGTTTTGCGGCAATAGCAATGGCTGAATATTCATTGGCAACCGGTGAAAAGGAATATGCTGAGAAAGCATTGGAAATCTTCAAGCGTACACAGCATTTTCTGGATACTCCGGGAATGCTTGAACCTAAATATTTGCCGGCTATGTCTTCAAGAGGGCATTCTATAACGATGATCTTGATTAATACAGCTTCTCGCATCCGGATGGTTATTGACGATCCTGTATTGACGGAGCAGATAGATGCTTCGATTGCCGCATTGCGTAAATATTTTATCCATCCGGAGTTTAAGGCTTTACTTGAAATGGTAGGACCTAATGGTGAATTTATTGACACGTGTAACGGACGTGTCATAAATCCGGGCCACTGTATTGAAACCGCTTGGTTCATTATGGAAGAAGCTAAATATCGCAATTGGGATAAGGATTTACTGCAATTGGCTCTTCAGATTCTCGACTGGTCTTGGGAATGGGGATGGGATAAAGAGTTTGGTGGCATAATCAATTTCCGTGATTGCCGTAATCTTCCGGCTCAGGACTATTCTCAGGATATGAAATTCTGGTGGCCGCAAACAGAGACTATTATTGCCACTTTATATGCCTATCAAGCTACGGGGGATGAGAAATATATTCAGATGCATAAGCAAATCAGTGACTGGACGTATACTCATTTTCCCGATAAGGAATATGGAGAATGGTATGGTTATCTTCACCGTGATGGTACTGTGGCACAACTAGCTAAGGGAAATCTCTTTAAAGGTCCTTTCCATATACCTCGCATGATGATTCGTAGTTACATGCTTTGCAAGGAGCTTTTGTGAAGTAATATGTAACTCTTCTGATAAAATCTAAAACTATTACTATGTGTATTATGAAAAACATATTATTTGCGGGACTTATGCTTTTCTTTTCTTGTATGAAAGGAGAAGCGCAGTCCGGTGCAAAAAAAAAATTCCCGGAGTTTCCTAAATATACTGTGTTTTCAGCAGGAGATGATAATGTGAATAGTTATCGTATTCCATCATTGTTGACAGCGAAAGACGGCTCTTTACTTGTGTTTTGTGAAGCACGTAGAGAAAGTTGGAAGGATAAAAGCCGTACAGATATAGTAGTGAAACGTAGTACAGATAATGGGCGGACATGGTCAGCTATGCAAGATTTGACTCAGGGAACCACTGGCGCTTATATGGATCCGACTCCTCTTTTAGATTCAGCTACCGGTAGAATTTTTCTTTTTACCACTTTTTGGCCGGCAGATGATCACACAGGTACCAAAAATCGGGCAATTTTGCTGACTTCAGATGACAATGGTTGTACATGGGCTGCTCCCGTTGATGTGACTGGTACATTAATGCCGAAAGGAAGTCGTATTTATGGTTTTGGACCGGGAGCAGGTTTGCAAATGGTGGGTGAAAAATATAGAGGAAGACTGATTTTACCGGCTCGTGTATCTGAAGTCACTGGTGAGAAAGCCCATGATGTAGCTATTTATTCCGATAATCATGGTAAAACATGGAAGATGGGTGGCAATGGTGATAATGATGATGAATTTCAGATTGCAGAGTCACCTGCCGGAGTTTTGGTTTATAATGCTCGTGTTCCCAAAGCGCGAATGGTGTCATTCAGTGTAGATGGGGGAGAGACATGGAGCAAGGCTGTAAAGGAACTTGCTTTGCCTGGTGTATCTAAAGGATGTCAGGCAAGTGTATTGGGAAAAGGTAAAACGCTTTATTTCTCTGGGATACAAGGAATACCGGAGACATCCGAATATGATGAACGTGCAAAACTTACTTTATATAAAAGTGAGGATGGTGGAAGAAAATGGGATAATGGGTTACTGTTATATGATAAGGCTGCCGGATATAGCTGTATGTCTTTCTTACCGGACGGACGAATGGCTATAATCTTTGAAACAGCAGATACTCAATCATTTACTCGTAAATCATTACCTAATACGAAACCTCTTAAGCGTCCGGATGACTGGATGAAGTTGGATTTAATTTTAGTGCCTGTTATTAATCTTTAATTTTTTTATTTATGAAGAGTATATTTAATGTGTTTTGTTATATTCTGAGTTTGTTTGCTATTATTGCCTGCTCGGATGATAATGTTAATGACTTTAGTCCGGTGCCTTATCCAGATGAAGTTGTGGATCCAAATCCAGATTCCGACCCTGATCCTGACTCGAAACCGATATGGGAGATAACTTCTCCAACAATTACCGTATTCAATTCAAAAGCAAGTAATGACATTTCATATCGTGTTCCTGCCATCGCGGTTACAAAGAAAGGCAGCATACTCGTTTTTTGTGAAGCTCGCTATGGAACTTGGCAAGATAAAGCTGGGCGGACGGATATTCTGATGAAGCGTAGTACCGATAAAGGGGTAACATGGACTGAAAAGAATTTAACCAGTCAAGCTACTTCATCAAAGTTGTCATATATGGACCCGACTGTTGTCGTCGACCAAGTTACGGGGAAAATCTTTTTGTTTACCTCTTTGTGGGATGCTGTAGGCAAGGAGTCTGCCAAACAAGGCTATAATAATAGAGCTATCATGTACACTTCGGAAGATGATGGATTAAATTGGACAAGAAAAGATCTCACAGACGAGGTGGAAATTGGAATTTTTAGCGGTGCGACAAGAATGATTGGTAGCTTCGGTCCCGGTTCCGGTGTGCAAATGACATCAAGTGAGCAATATAAGAATCGTTTGATTGTCCCTATACGCACTTTCAAAGTGAATGAAGCTGCTGGGACCGTTTCAAATGGCGGGAATACAGCTATGTGGTCGGATGATAACGGGGTGACATGGGAAACCGGGCAACCTAATAAGTCTGGTGAATGGACGGTAACGGAAGCTCCTGATGGTGCATTAATTGGAAATATCCGTTATAATGGACACCGTCAAAACTATGTAAGTACAGATGGTGGAGCCAAATGGCCTTCTTTTTCTGATTATGCTCCGACAGCACTACCAACTCCAGCCCAAGGCTGTGCGGGAAGTGTTATCGTAAAGGATGGCTGGATGTATTACTGTGGGGCGAAAGGGATTACCGAGACAACAGCTCATGATGATCGTGGTATACTATATTTGGCCAGAGCTAAATTCTTTGGTGGTCATTCGCATACATTTGAGCCGGCAGATCATATGGTGCTTTATGATAAAGCGGCAGGATACACATGTATGGCACTTCTGCCTGATGGTGATATGGCTATTGTTGCCGAACTCGGTAATGAACCGGGATTCCAAAAACTATCAACTCGTCCGGCCGGATGGATGAGATTGGAATTATTTATATTATCTACTAAATAACCTCTTTTAATATGAGAAAAATACATTTAAAGTATTGCCGGGAAGTAATATTCGTGGTAGTGGCCATGCTTTGCTCCATTGGCAGCATATATGCACAAGTCGAGCAAACGGTAAGTGGCGTTGTGAAAGATGTTGCTGGAGAGCCTTTGATTGGTGTCTCCGTATTGGAAGTGGGCACATCAAATGGTGCTATTACAGATTTGGATGGAAAATATACGTTAACATTGACAAAGAGTAAATCAGTTCTTGCTTTTTCATACATAGGTTATGTTCAACAGAATATTCACGTGGATGGACGTAAGAATATTACGGTAGTGATGAAAGATGATGCCATAGGTTTGCAGGAAGTCATTGTCACAGGTTATGGTAAAACCGTAACTAAAGATAAGCTGACTGCGGCTATATCCAAAGTTTCTTCCGAAGTTTTGGAGAAAGGTGTACGCTCCAATCCGTTGACTGCTTTGGCGGGTACGGTTACTGGTGTACGTGTTACGCAGACTTCCGGTCAGCCGGGAGCAGGGCCCTCCATTCAGGTACGTGCAGGTGCTTCTTTGAACGGTTCCGGTAGTCCGTTGTATATTATTGACGGTGTGCAGAAAGACGATATGAACGACATCAACAGTAACGATATTGAATCTATTGAGGTTTTGAAGGATGCTGCTGCGACAGCACTTTATGGTGCACGTGCCAATAATGGTGTAGTTCTAGTGACCACAAAAAGCGGTCATGTGGGGAAAACAACCGTAACATTGAACGTAAATATCGGTAAAGGTTTTGCCCGCGACAACTACGATTTTATGAATGCCCGCGATTATCTGTATTGGGAACGTATGGCGGCAAAGCGTAGCGGAGACGACATGAATCTTGTGAACGGATGGGGTACAGGAAATGACATCACTGCCGACGGAAATAAAAGCAGCAACGGTATCTATAGTACCTCTATTCTGACAGATAAGAATAAATATCTTTTGGATTATGGTTGGCAATCGATGAAAGATCCGGCATCAGACAATTATCTATTGTTCAAGGAAACTGATTTTATGAAGTTGAACACGCAGGATGCCTGGACGCAGGATTATAATGTCTCTTTCTCCGGTGGAAACGACAAAGGCAAATACTACTCAAGTATCGGGTATTATGATGAAACAGGTTTTCCATTGGAGTCGGGATACCAACGTCTGTCTTTCAACCTGAACGGTGAATATAAGATCAAGAGCTGGCTGAAAGCTTCCGGTTTCGTGAATTTCTCACGTTCGGAAACCAATCCTAACTACATGAGCGACGCTAATTTCTGGAGCGTGGTAGCTGCTGCTCCCCCGACCTTTAAAGGAGCTAATTTGGACGGAACGGTTATCACACTACTCAATAATACTCAAAATGCCAATTGGAATGAGATGAAGAACTACTACTATCGCAGAAATACGGCTTACAAGACTACGCTGGGAACTTCTTTCCAAGTGGATTTGATGAAAGGACTGAGCTTGAAACTGAGCGGTATGTGGTATCTTTGGATGAAGGAAACTGAATCTTTTGATAAAGAGTTACCTACCGCTCCCGGTAAGTTGAATTCTAACCGCAAAGCTTCTGCTACTTATGCGCGCAAACTGGATCAGACTTATAACGCCATTCTGAATTACAATGTCTCATTCGGTGACCATAACGTCAGTGCAGTCGGTGGTTTTGAAATGATAGACAAATACAACTACGGACTCTCGGCATCAGGTCAGGGAGCTACTTCCGATGATTTTATCGGATTGCAGTTCACTGCCCCGTTGGACGCAAACGGAAAATCCACCCGTAACATGTCTACCACTCACACACAGGAGCGCATCATGTCCGGTTTCCTGAATGCTACCTACGACTATAAGAGCAAGTATCTTTTTTCTTTCTCCGGACGTTACGACGGTTACTCCAAACTGGTGGACAACCGCTGGGGATTTTTCCCCGGTGTCAGTGCCGCATGGAACGTATATCGTGAGGAATTCATGGAGAAATATCTGGATATATTTTCCAACATGAAAGTACGTATGGGATATGGGCAGAATGGTAACGTGAATGGTATCGGACTGTACGAACTACAAGGTAGTTATGGAACAGCCGGTAACTACAACGGCATCTACGGCCTGTTGATTGACGATATTGCATATCCCGGACTGCGTTGGGAGAAAACCACCTCTTTTGATACTGCCATAGAATTAGGACTGTTTAATAAAGTAGATTTGACAGTAGGTTATTTCAACAAGAAAACTACCGATTTGATTGCCAATGTACCTTTGGCTTCTTCATCCGGCGTAGGCTCAATGACGACAAACAACGGCGCTGTGCGTAGTCAGGGTATGGAGCTTGAAGTCAATTACCGTATTTTTGACCGTAAGGACTTTAAGTGGAATATAGGTGCCAACATTACTTTTGTGAAATCCAAAATCCTGCAATTACCTGATAATGGTAATGAGAACAACCGTCAAGGCGGAACGGAAGTTTACAAAGGCAAAGGTAGTAATGAAACCGTTTGGAAAGGTGGAATACAGGAAGGACAGTCTTACGGTGATATTTACGGATTCAAAATGATGGGTGTTGTGCGTGACGAAGCCGATTTGGCAAACTATGCTTATTACGTAGATAAGATTCCCTCTAAACCGGTATATGGTCCGGCAGCTTATGCACAATTGACGGTTGAGCAGCAGAAAAATGCGCAGCAGTTAGCTCCGGGTGATGCTGTCTGGTACGATGTGAATGGTGACGGAACTATCGACACGTATGATCAGGTGAAGCTTGGTAATGAAATTCCAAAATGGATGGGTGGTTTCAATACATCCGTTACGTGGAAAGGGCTGACCTTGTTTGCCCGATTCGACTATGCGTTGGGATACAAGAAGTGGAATAGCGGTTATCAATATTTCATGGGTATCACTTCCGGTCACTTCAATGTTCCGGATTTGGCTAAAAAGACATGGACGGAAGATAATCCGGGTGCGGAACTTCCGGTATTGATGACTAACGACACTAACTTTAAAAAGAACTATACCCGCAACACTTCATTGTTTTGGGAAGATGCTTCTTACCTGTGTGCCCGTGAGATTTCCTTGAGCTACGATTTACCTTCGCAGTGGACTAAAAAAGCCCTCATGGATAAAGTGACGGTGACGCTTACCGGACAGAATTTATTCTACATAACGGACAATCGTCTCTACACTCCCGAGTATGGAACCACCAGTGGCGACAAGGGCGGATATGCTTTACCTAAGACAGTTCTGATGGGATTAAAGGTTATGTTCTAAAATCATAAAGAAAGATGTATTATGAAAAAAATAAAATATACATTATTAGTGTTGTTGATAGGAGCTATGCAGTCTTGCGGTTATTTGGACTTGAGTCCGGTAGACTCCTACGGTATCAGTAATTACTGGAGTACCAAAGATCAGGCGGAACGCTTTGTGCGTGGCTTGCATTATCGTGTCCGTGAGCGTCAGGAAGTATTGTTCAAGATGGGTGAACTTAGAGGCGGGACTTTTTACGGCTCAAACTCTTCTTTGTTTAATCAGACTATTAGCGATGTGCCGGCTGTGACAAACAATCTTACTGAAGCTAATTATGTGATAAACAACTGGGGCAATTTCTATATGGACATTATGCAGATTAACCATGCCATCCAGTCCGTCCCCGGCAGTTCTGCCTTGAATGAAACAGAAAAGAACTATTATATGGGCGTGTTACACGGATTGAGAAGTTTTTATTACTTTCATCTATTCCGTACCTATGGCGGAGTTCCTCTGATTGAAACAGCACGCGTGATGGATGGTAGCTTTACTCCTTCCGACTTGAATCAGCCGCGGGCCAAGGAAGAAGAAGTCTATGATTTCCTTGTAAAGGACATCAAGGCATCGGAAGATTATTTCGCAGATGACGCATTTACCATCAATTCTACAGACAAAAGTTCTTATTGGAGCAAGGCGGCAACAAAAATGTTGAGAGCCGAAATCCTGTTGTGGGGATGTAAAGTAAAACCTATTGGCGGTACAAGCGTCTACTCAAAAAATATATCGGCCGATTTGGCAGCAGCCAAGCAAGCGTTGCAGGATATCATTGATTGCGGCAAGTATGGCTTTGCTTCCAAGACCAGCTTTGAGGACGTTTTTGATGTAACGAAGAAAGATAACAAAGAAATGATATTCGTTATCCGCTATATGCTGAATGAGAAAGAAAACTTCTTCAGCAAGTTCATGTATCCTACCAATACCAATCTGGTCGGTTTTGAAAATGCGGACGGTGTAGAGTACAAAGGTGACAATGTGAACCCATTGAAACTGAATGGTACTGCATCCAACTACCAGTATGCGAAAGATTTTTTTGATACATTCAGTGAAAACGATATCCGTCGTAGCGCCACTTTCTTTGATGTATATAAGGTAGACGGAGGAGCGGCAGCCATACTCTTGAATAAATATAAAGGGGAGTTGGACAATGACATACGCAAGTTTACAAACGACTGGCCTGTCTATCGCTATGCGGATTTGCAGTTACTACTGGCCGAAATTGTGGCATTGCAGGGAGGTGATCCTGCCGCTTACATCAATAGTGTCCGTGAGCGTGCATACGGTTCCGCTTATGCTGCCAATAAATACCCCCGTAGTGGTGAAACAGCGGAAGATGCAATTCTGGAAGAACGCTCCAAAGAGTTTGTAGGTGAAGGTAAGCGTTGGTATGACATTCGCCGTATGAAGAATGGAGAGTTGGCTAAGGCTCTTCAGATTAGCGTTTCGGGCGATCTTGTCGAGAAGCACTTGTTGTGGCCAGTAGATGCTACGGTAATGTCGAAAGACCCGTTGGTTAAGCAGACACCGGGTTACTAATCCGCCTGTCGGATTCATATCATTCATTAAAATTTAGATTATACAAAGATGAAAAAACAATATATATTTCCAGTCTTAGGATTTTGTGCAGCGTTTCTTGTCACTGCATGCAGTGACGATGACTATGCCCAGACGGATTTTACGCGTCCGGCGGGAGGAAATCAGATCTTCCTCAGTTGCCAGTCACAGTTGGGTGATAACAAGACAGTTTGGGCGGCAGATAGTAAAATTGGTTTCTTCTGCGAACAGACAAAAACAGTCAATCTTGTTGTGGGAGTTGCAGCTCCTTATGTGGGACAGACCGAGGGAATGTTCTACACACAGGTAGTGTGGGGCAAAGAAACGGGAGAACACACTTTCTATGCTTACATTCCTTATAATAAGGATAATACGTCAGCGAAAGCAGTGGCCGGAGTTTTGAGTAACTCGCAATTACAGTCGGGCACATCAAACGCTCATTTGACGAACACTGCCTTGATGTATGCGACGGCTAAGTCTGCTGAGGTGGAAACTGCTGTTCCGATGACCTTTAGACATGCATTGGGATATTTAGACATCAGTTGTAAGACATCGGTCAAGTATGTCGGTTGGAAAGTGAAGTCCATCGAGTTTTCTACGGAGGATGGCATTGCTTTGGCGGGTGATTATAAATTTGACCTTACTACCGGTCAGTTTGCTATAGCCGATGGCTCTTCAAAAATAGAGTTGAGAGTAGACAATACTCCGGCACTCGTTGCGAACGGAGTATTTCACGGATATATGTCTATGAATCCTGTGGACTTGTCAGCGAAACAATGTAACGTAAAGGTAGCGATTGAAAAAGCAGGGGAGGACGATCTTAGCCTGACAGGCAGGATTGCTTCTGTCAATATACTTGCAGGTGACATTAACACATTGAATTTGGAACTGGACAATCTGACTGCCGCACTTTTGGAAGACTTATCCATTGATTTGAGTGCAACGGAAACGGCAAACTGCTATGTGGCAGGAAAGGCAGGGCAGGAATATCGCTTTAAGGCTACCGTTATGGGTAATGGAACGATTACTCCGGCAGTAGAAGGTGATGATACAAAGAAAGGTATCACTCCTTCGCCGTTAGCTCCTGCATCGGCTTCAATTCTTTGGCAAAGCGAAAGAAGCCTGATATCCGGTGTGAAACTGAAAAATGATTATATCTATTTTACCTTGAACGGTTCGGAAGAAACGGCGTTAAAGGCAGGTAATGCGGTTATTGCCGCTTATGATGGCGCAGGAACGATTGTATGGAGTTGGCATATTTGGGTTACAGATGTGGATTTGGATACTAAAGTGCAAACGTATACTGTGCATGCAGATTATAACACATACCCCACTTTTCAGTCACCTGTGATGATGGATCGTAACTTGGGTGCAACGGATGACAAGCTGTGGTCGGCAGCTACTGATCCTAAAGGTTCGCATGGTTTGTTCTATCAATGGGGGCGTAAAGACCCGATTATCGGCCCGAGTGATGATGCGGCAAATGCACACGCCACAGTTTATGATAAGGATAATGAGGTTGTAAGTTGGGACTTTACAGTTACAACATTGATTTCAAGAGAAGATATAGCCAAATATCCGATGAAATATATTAAGGGAGATAATTGGTTGAATGAAGACGCTTATGATTTATGGGGAAATTCAACAGTGTATGCTACTAGCGGTGGAGACGGCTCTACCGGTTTAAAGTCAATCTATGATCCATGTCCGCCGGGCTATCGTGTTCCTCATCCTTATGTGTGGAGTGGATTTACATCGACAGTCAGCGGTGGCAATCATAAAACTGGTGCTGTGACTACCAGTGCTTCAGGTGATATAACGAAACAGGGTGGCGTTACTTTTGCAAATGGCGGAACGGCTATTTATCCTAGTACCGGTTTTATCAATAACGGAGCATTGCAGCGGGTAGCTCCTGCAGGTAATGGATGCATCAGTCTATGGAGCAATGCCGCAACTAAAAAAGACTTCGGGGCACAGTTCTATTACGATGCTACGAATTGTAATACACCTAAAGGAAATAAGCGTACATTTGGTTTTGGTGTTCGTTGCATGAGAGACAATACTGCCAACTAGACACTTACTTTTCATTTCCATAAATCCTTGGCATGTTTTTGAAGAATCATGCCAAGGATTCTTTGTACGCTCGGCATGAGCATTATCTAACGGGTGTAAGTCCCGAGTAAGCCCTAATAGCGGGAATTACATAGCCTATGGCAATGGTGTCCATTGCGAGTTGGAATCAGAAGGAAGTCGGCAGCAAACATCTGACCTGACGAACAGAAACTTTATATAAGGCATTTGACTGGGGGTAAGGTTGCAAAGCGAACCAAAGCCCTATAGCTATTCGGAACGGTTGGTGTAAATGAAGCAGGTATAAGATGGAAAGATAATGCCCTTATCCGAGGAGGTCTCACGGACTAGTTTTTTTTACGAAATGTACGGAGTAAAGCTTGCCGTGAGAAGTCAGCAGAAGTTATAGTAGTGGAGTTATCAAAGAGATAGGACGGAATCCGAATGGTATGAGGGGGTGCAGACTTTCATGTGGATGACCGAAGACAACATCGTGGAAGTACCATTCGACAAGGAACATCTGTTTGAACTTATTCTTAGTCCCTCTAATCTGAATAAAGCCTATAAAGCAGTAGTCAGCAATAAAGGGTGTGGCGGTATCGACAAGATGTCATGCGAATAACTGTTTCCATGGCTTTTGGCTAATAAGGATGAGCTTATAATTTCCTTGTAAAACGGGACATATCGTCCCAATCCTGTCCGCAGGGTTGAAATCCCTAAGGATAATGGCAAGAAACGCCTTTTGGGTATTCCTACCGTGGTAGACCGACTGGTACAACAAGCCATACACCAAGTTCTGACACCAATTTACGAGCGTCAGTTCTCCATGACAAGTTATGGGTTCCGTCCGAAAAGGGGCTGCCATGACGCACTACGAAGAGCGCAGAAGATAGTGGATGCGGGCTACAGATATGTAGTTGACCTTGATCTAGAGCGTTTCTTTGATACAGTCAGCCATAGCAAGCTGAGAGAAATACTCTGCCACACTATAAAGGATGGAAGGGTTGTGAGCCAAGACCAGAGTGACAAATCTAAAGAAATGCGGTGTCCTTGACTGGCAGGCGTATCAATGGGGTAACACTCGACTCGGGTATTGGCGTGTAGCACTCAGCCGTCTGCTTACATTCGCAATGTCTAACGATAAGTTGCGCAGAGCAGGTTATGCTAGCCTAATGGATTATTATCTCGAATGGTACCCAAAATAGGAACCGCCGTATGCGGAACCGCATGTACGGTGGTGTGCTATGTAGAGTTTTCTTAAACTCATAACTGACATTTAGATGGAAGCAGACCTTCCACTATCGGTAAATAGGTATCGGTAGTAAACCGGCAAGTGCTGCTGTATCTGAAAAGATATTGTAGTGAACGACTTGTTAAAAGGCTATATAAAAAAAATATAGTCAGGTAGGCAGACAAAAGATGAACGGAAGTGAACCGCTGATGAAGCATCGAAATGTGCGTTAGACTACATCAGAACTTGGTTTTCACCACAAACCTTGGATAAGAATAAGAGATACCTATACTGCTGCTTATTCGATGTACGGTGTTAAGGCGGCATGATTTGTCTGTAGGCTAACTGTCGGAACATAGGAACCTGCTTTAGAATGTCAAAGGAAAATACACAAGTGGAAGAAACACAAGGTAGAAATACTGATGTCTGATGCAGGGGCGGATTACCTCGTAGTAGTGAAGAACTCTCTGTAATGGAGATGGAGCGAAGGGGGTAACTTATTCAAGCGAAATTGTATTGTACAACTTAAATTCCATTAAGGATGACACAAAAGCAAGGAGCAAAACCATTCGATATTGACCGATGGAAACTATATTACGCATACAAGCGTGTGAATCAAAATCGAGGTGGTTCAGGTGTTGACAACGTCACACTTGAAAAGTATAACAGTAATTTGAAAAGAAACTTATACAAACTATGGAATCGTATGAGTTCAGGGAGTTATGTTCCTAAACCTGTCAGACTGGTTCAGATACCGAAGCCTGCAGGAGGAACGAGACCATTGGGTATCCCTACAGTGGAAGACAGGATTGCACAGATGCTTGTTGTTGAAATGATAGAACCTGAAATCGAGAAGATATTTCATGAAGATTCCTATGGTTATCGTCCCGACCGTTCTGCTCATGATGCACTTGGACGTGCAAGAGAGAGATGCTGGAAATATGCGTGGGTTTTGGATATGGACATCAGCAAATTCTTTGATACGATAGACCATCAGTTATTGATGAAAGCCGTAAAGCTTCATGTAAAAGAAAGATGGATAATATTATATATAGAAAGATGGCTCAAAGTCCCATATCAGAATGCAGACAAAAGTCTGATTGAAAGGACCTGCGGTGTACCCCAAGGTAGTGTTATAGGACCGATTCTTGCAAATCTCTTTCTGCATTACAGTTTTGACAGATGGATGCAGATACATCATCCTGAAATCCCTTTTGAGAGATATGCGGATGATACTGTATGTCATTGTCACAGTAAACAGGAAGCTGAATCCCTGTATGAAGAACTAATAATTAGGTTTAAGTCATGCAAATTAAGCCTGAATGAAGAAAAACAAAGATAGTATATTGCAAATCAAGTAGAAGAAATGAAAATCACTCTAATGTTACTTTTGATTTTCTCGGTCATACATTTCGACCATGTAAAACCATTCATAAAAGCTCCCGTAAAGCTTTTACAGGTTTCCAACCAAGAATAAGTATGAAGGCAACAACAAAAATCAGAGCTACCATGCGCTCATGGAATCTTAAGTCAAAATCTCATACTCCGCTGGACTGCATAGCTCAAATGGTTAACCCCATACTTCGAGGATGGGCAAATTATTATGGTAAATATGGTGGAAAATCTTTTCAAAAATTACTTCGGTACTTCGATTTATTACTTGCAAAATGGGCAAAAGCTAAATATAAAACCTTTAGACGCAAGCCCATGTACGTAATATTGAAATGGCTTGGGAACATTGCAGAAAGGGATGCTATTTTCTATCATTGGCAAATAGGTCTCAAACCAGCCAAAGGTACGATAAAGTTATAAGGTTGAATAAGAAGAGCCGTGTGATAGGAGACTATCACGCACGGTTCTGTGAGATTGTGCCACGAGAAGCATGGCTAAATGCTTCGCAACTATGTAGGAGATGAGGGTAGGTCCCTCGCAATCAACTTGCAGGAGTGGGTTGCAAACCCGTATATGCTGCTCTTTCCCCATGGTTAGGGTAGTGAACGATATATGAAAAGGCAATGTACAAATTGTCAGGTAACTTAGCAGGAGATGACCGCAAGGGAACCATTGATGAAGCATCGAAAATAACCGTAGATGATGTCAAAACCAAGAGTTTCTCACTCTTTTGGGACAAGTAACGAGATTACCTGTTTATTGTCGTTACGGCATCCGGTGTACAGATGGCATGACTTGTTAAGAGGCTCTTATGTGGAACGTGGGAACCTGCTATAAGATGTTAACGGAAAATTCCAAGGGGCAGAACCTTCAAGGAAGAAAGTACGGATGCTTATAGTAGGGGCGGACTGACTCGTAGTAGTGTAGAAGTACCTGTAATGGGTATGGAGCGAAGGGGTCAGCTTATTTAGCGTAAAAGTTAGTACAACTGATAAACAATTAGGAAGATGCAAAACGACAACGCAAAACCAATATCAATATCGAAGCAATTGGTTTATGATGCATTTCTGCGTGTGAAAGCAAACCGTGGAAGTGCAGGGATTGATAAGGTCACTCTTGAAGATTATGAAAAGAATCTGCGAGGTAATCTTTATAAACTATGGAACCGTATGAGCTCCGGCAGTTACTTTCCTCCATCGGTGAAGCTGGTAGAAATACCGAAGAGTACTGGTGGTAAACGTCCATTGGGTATCCCGACGGTATCTGATCGTGTAGCTCAAATGGCTATAGTAATGCTGATAACCCCTTCTATCGAACCTTGTTTTCATGAGGATTCTTATGCCTACCGTCCCCATCGCTCAGCGCATGATGCTGTTGGCAAAGCTCGTGAACGTTGTTGGAAGTATGCGTGGGTTTTGGACATGGACATCAGTAAATTCTTTGACACCATAGACCATGAACTACTGCTGAAAGCCTTGAAACGGCATACGCAAGAAAAATGGGTATTGATGTATATAGAACGTTGGCTGAAAGTTCCTTATGAGAAAGCGGATGGAAGTCAAGTTGACAGGGCTCTCGGTGTACCCCAAGGCAGTGTCATAGGTCCGGTTCTTGCGAATCTGTTTCTTCATTATACCTTTGACAAGTGGATGGAAAAGAGCTTTCCCCGTGTTCCATTTGAGAGATATGCTGATGATACGATTTGTCACTGCCATAGTCTTAAACAGGCTGAGTATATGCAAGCAATGATTCAACAACGGTTTGAGTGCTGCAGGTTGCGGCTCAATGAAGAGAAAACGAAAATCGTCTATTGCAAAAGTAGCCGTCAAAAGGAGTTCTATCCCAATGTGACTTTTGATTTTCTTGGATTCACGTTTTAACCCCGGGAATCGGTAGATAAGTATGGCAACCGTTTTACGGGTTTCCTGCCGGCTATCAGTCGAAAATCAATGAAACGAATCAATGAGACGATACGCAGTTGGCACCTAAACAGGCACTCAAATCTCACATTGGAACACCTTGCGTCTGATATAAATCCTATCGTACGAGGTTGGATGACTTATTATGGTAAGTTTTATCCTACTCGTTTGAAGTGGTTTATGCAGACGTTGAACGGACGTCTAGCCCGTTGGGTAATGTGTAAGTTTGAGCGTTATAGACATCGTTTCTATCCTGCTCAAGAATGGCTTGCCCGTATTGCAGAGAAAGAGGGGCTTATCTTTTATCATTGGAAATGTGGCGTTCTGCCAAGATTTACCAATAAAGAAAAGGTGAGTTCCCAATTGATAATGGTTAAATAAGTAAAGCCGTGTGAAGCGAGAGTTTCACGCACGGTTTATTGAGAAGCTCGGGGTGAAACTCCCCTTGCTTACTCGGCGATTTAAGGTGGAACTCCTTTTATCTACTCGATTTCAGTATAAAGGATGATAAGATAACTTTTATAATACAGGCATTACAATGAAAAAGAACATAATAGCTGTTTTGTTATTACTATTGGTGCATGCCAACAGTCTTGCTCAAATTCCTGATGTGACAGGAAGCGAACATACTATCATTCAATCAGAAAGACAAGACGGACGATTCCTGAGTACCTATGGAGTTGTCCATGCAATGCTCGCGAACATAAAACCGGAATGTGCATTTCAGCCGGATATGACTGCCGAAGAATTCCGTGAATGGCAGCATAAAGTACGGAAGTCAATGCAGGAAATCATGAAATTTCCCGAAGTGAAAGATATGCCGTCGCCTAAACGGCTGTACAGCAAACAACGTGACGGTTACAAACTGGAGAAATGGGAATTTTATCCTTTGTCCCAATGTGTATCCACCTTTTTAGTCCTGATACCCGATTCTTTACAGCGGCCTGTTCCCGCCATTCTATGTATCCCCGGTTCAGGTGGTAGTAAAGAAGGGCTGGCGGGAGAACCGGGAGTTGCTCCGAAACTGAATGATGATTATCAGAATCCCAAGGTAACAATGGCACGCAACTTTGCGAAGGCGGGCTATGTAGCAGTAGCCGTAGACAATCCGGCAGCCGGTGAATCCTCGGATTTGGAACGCTATGCACGCGGAAGGAATTATAACTATGATTTAGTGTCACGCATCTTATTGGAATTGGGGTGGAGTTATCTCGGATATACTTCTTATCTTGATATGCAAGTTCTTCAATGGATGAAAACGCAGTCCTATATCCGTAAAGACCGGATTATTGTAAGCGGTTTTTCTTTGGGGACAGAACCTTTGATTGTATTAGGGACACTGGATACATCCATCTACGCCTTTGTTTATAATGATTTTCTGTGTCATACACAAGAACGGGCATTGGTTATGACTGCTCCAGACAAGACGGGTATACGACCTTTTCCAAATTCTATCCGCCATTTGATACCGGACTTCTGGCGTAAATTTAATTTCCCGGATATTGTAGCCTCTTTGGCTCCCCGTCCTGTTATATTAACGGAAGGCGGACTGGATCGCGATTTGGATTTAGTACGTGCCGCTTATAAGATGACCGGACGTTTGGAGAATGTCGAGATACATCATTATCCAAAATACGCTGATCCGCATAATCGAACAGACATAAAGGCACTGCCGGAAGGGCTCGATAGGAATGAGTTTTATAAACTGGTGAATGTGGACGGGGCCAATCATTATTTTAAGTCGGAGTTGATACTTCCTTGGTTGAAAAAACATCTTGAACAGGGCGAACGCTCAATAACTTGTACATGTTAATTTAGCTTTTATTATTCCCTAAATAGATAGTTTTTTTCCTGTATTTTTCAATATCTTCTGTTCCTATTCTCTGTGTGAATATAATTCATTACATTTGCATATCTACTATATTAATCCCTACCGCAATATGACCATTCAAGCCTTTTCAGCTATAATTCCTGATGTAAGAGATGATAAGAATAAAATATATCAGTCTAACGAAATAGTGTTCATCGCCCTAGTCTCTGTTATC
>NZ_GG774800.1:72901-121647 GCF_000163675.1 Bacteroides sp. D22
GGGAGGTTGAAAACAACCTGCATTGGGTACTTGATATAGGATTCAGAGAAGATGATGACAGAAAAACAGGAAATGCTGCAATCAACTTCTCCGCCATATCAAAGTTGGCACTTATGTTATTAAAACAGAGCGATATCAAACTGGGAATGGCAGGAAAGAGGAAAGCGTGTGGATGGGACGAGAAAATAAGAGATAAAGTCATTGGGATTGAAAAAATATAGAGAATAATAGGATGTACAAGTTATTGAGCGTTCGCCCTGCATCTTGAATAGATTGTGATATCTATCACTAAGGTAATAAAATATCTATCATACTATCATTCATTTTTATATTGTTCTCATTATTAAAACAATACATACGATAGATACATTTATCAAAAGGTATCTATCATTATTTCTCCAGTAAAAACAGGGTATCTATCATTAATAAAACAGTCTAATGGAAGGAGAAAAATCATAAAATGGCTTGTTTTTGTTGAAATGAATCCATATAAAGCGGATTATAATGGCTTAATAACCCGATTTGAGTGGCGCTAAGTTTATAGCCCACGGTTGTGTGCTGTAGAGCCTGCATATGTGGGCTGTATGGTTTACATATGTGTGCTGTTCAGTTTGCATATGTGGGCTATAAAAAGACGACCGTTTCTAATAGATTATTAAGTAGCTAAACGTTGGTAATATATGAGATTTGTGGTGTTTATTTCTACTGGCTCATATTAATGATGCGGTTCTGTTTATGCTGTTTGTCATTATACGAGTAATCGAACTCATTAGCTTTGTCTTTCTAAGAATCTAATAGGCATAGTTTTTCTAATGTATAAATGGTTTTCTTGATAAGTTTTAATGGATGGCGGTTTCTGATAAATGCCTAAGTTCGATTAGAACTTAAGTGATTTATATATTAGAATTACTTCTGCTTCATTGACAATTTTATTGTTAACTTTCAGCATCTATTTCTTAAGACGCTGCAAATATACAAATATTATTAATAACAGCAAATGAATTAATAAATTATTTTATTTACATATGCTGTCAAACATCATTTTGTTTAATAAATCACCTTGCTAATACGCTAAACAAATATTCATACATCAAGTAGATAATAGGTATTTCTTTTGAAGTTATTTTTTCATATTGCAATTATAATAGTCGAATTTGTATGAAGAAACCATAAGTATTTCCGGAAGATAAGTTCTAATCGAACTTAGGTGAGAAGTGTGAATAAACCTTTTTTATTAACTAAAAGTAATACTTATGAAAAGAAACATCTTTTTGTTGATGTTGTGCTTATTTGGCTTGATAGGGGCTATGGCGCAGACTAAAACTGCTACAGGTGTGGTTACTGATCAGGCGGGTGAGGCCGTTATTGGTGCGTCCGTGATTGTGAAAGGTACCACGAACGGTACCATTACGGATCTTGATGGTAAATTTACCTTAGGCAATGTGAAAAACGGAGATATTATCCAAATATCATTTGTCGGTTATAAAACGCAGGAAATTAAGTTTGCCGGACAAACGTTGAATGTCATCTTACACGATGACACAGAAGTTTTGGATGAAGTGGTGGTTACAGGTTATGGTGGTTCTCAGAAACGTGCGACGTTGACGACTGCAATCTCAAAACTGGACAACTCTGTTTTGAAAAATGCAGCGTTCAGCAATGCAGGACAGTCTTTGCAAGGATCTGTAACAGGGCTTCGGGTGGTAAACACTACCGGTCAACCGGGTACGAATCCGGATATTACATTACGTGGTGGGGCGACTATCACTGGTGACAACAGTAATGCTTTGGTTGTTGTGGACGGTATAGTACGTAATAGTATGTCGGATGTTAATCCTTCTGATATTGAATCTATCCAAATTTTGAAAGATGCGGCTTCTACGGCTATTTACGGGGCTCGCGCGAACGGTGGTGTTATCTTGATTGAAACGAAAAGTGGAAAGGAAGGAAAAACTTCAGTTAATTATAAGTTCAAGATAGGCAAAAATTTCACTCGTAAGGGATATGAATTTGTAAATGCGGAAGATTATATCTATTATAATCGTTTGGGTATGCTTCGTACCAACCAGGCAAGGGATGGACGTATGGGCACATACAATGTAGATGCACAAGCTGGATATGGCGTAGGGAATGCATTGTACGATATTCGTTATTTGACGGATGAAACAGCTCATCTTCAGAATGAAGGATGGTCTGTAATGAACGACCCGTACTATGACGGAAAGCAGATTTTATTTAGAGATTACAACGGGCAGTTGGATGATGAGGTATTTAGCAGCAGTGCCATTACGCAAGACCATTACCTTAATATTACAGGTGGTAATGATAAAAGCACCTTTGCGAGCAGCTTGGGGTACTATAATGAAGATGGTATGATTAAAGGAACGGGGTTCAAACGTTTCAGTGGATCGTTTAACGGATCGTATAAGATTTTTCCGATATTAAATATCAAAGCCGGTGTTTCTTATGTATGGTCTACCCGACCGGAATTATGGATCGGTACTTATGAATTCTTTTATCGTACCCGTTCGCAGCGTCCTACATGGAATCCTTGGATGGAAGACGGAACTCCTGCCTCAGGGGGTGGCACTGGGGATGGTAATCCGGCTTACTATCGTGATTTGCTGACCCAAAAGAACAGTACAGCACGTGCCACATACAATATCGGCTTTACGTTGGATATTCTTCCAAAGGAACTGGTTTTGAACGGAAACGCTTCTTTATTGAACTATCAGTATCAGAGAGAAAAATTTGACAAGGCCTATCAAACACAGACAGCTTCTACGCCCAATACAACTCGCAATGCGGAAGCTTGGATTCAAAAATACAATCAGATTCAGCTTAATGCTTCATTGACATATACCAAGACGTTTGCCGAAAAGCATAATTTGGATGCAATGATTGGCGGAGAGTATTATACTTACAATCAATTTGATTTTGAAGCTAAGACACAAGGTTCTCCTACGGACGATGTCCCGACCTTGAATGTTGGTTCTGAAAGGACTTTCACTCGTACCGAAAAAACGGCTTATCGCATTCTTTCTGGTTTCGGTCGTGTCAATTATAACTACAATATGAAATATCTGTTGTCTTTTACAGCTCGTTATGACGGAATTTCTCGTTTGAAAGACAATCGTTGGGGATTCTTCCCGGGAGTATCTGTAGGGTGGAATATTATGGAAGAAGATTTTTGGAAAGAATCCAAAGTGTCCGACATCGTTTCTAATTTGAAACCGCGTCTCAGTTATGGTGTGAATGGTAATGTAAATGGTATCGGAAATTATGAAGTCTATGGAGAATACGCACAGGTGGATGCTAAAACTTATGGTGGGGCGACAGCTCTTTATAATAAAAAATTGCTCAATACCAACCTGCGGTGGGAACAGAGTCAGACCTTTGAGGTGGGATTGGATATCGGATTCCTGCAGAACAGACTTTCTTTTATTCTCGACTTCTACAGCCGTCGGACAAAGGATTTGCTGACCAAACAAGCATTGCCTGGATATACTGGATTCTCGGATATTGTAACGAATATGGGTACGTTGCGCAACTCCGGTTTCGAAGCGGAAGTGAAAGCAAATATCATCAACAAGGGTGGTTTCACATGGGATATGACTGCGAATATCACTTCTGTTGCCAACAAGATAATTTCATTACCTTATAACAATGTTGAGAACAACCGCGTAGGCGGTTATGAAGTAGCGGCTGGTAAAGTAGATGCTGATGGCAAGTTTCCGACCAAATGGATTGCCGGTCGTCAGGAAGGCGGTAAACTGGGAGAACTGGTTGGATACAGACAGCAGCATGTTTTCAAAGACTGGGATGACGTAAAGCAACACGCAAATTTACGTGTGGATGAAGTTGCCAACTTGTATGGTCCCGGACTGGCTGATCAGATCAACCCCGCTACCGGAAAGACTTATAAGGAATCTTCGGGATGGCAACCTATTGAGCCGGGTGACGCTTGTTGGGAGGATATCAACGGTGATAATATTATTAACGGTTACGACCGTTCCGTAATGGGTAACATCTTCCCGAATGTCACGGGTGGTTTCTCTACTACATTCGGATATAAAGGTCTGTCACTCTATGCCCGTTTCGACTATGCTTTGGGGCACACCTTATACAATGACTTGAAAGCGCGTTCGTTGGGACAATATCAGGGGCAATTCAATATCATTACGGATGTGAAAGATATGTGGAGCGAAGCAAATCCGAACTCTGACCTTACGAAGTTCTACTATGCCGACCAGTTGGCAAAGAAGAATATTACCCGTTCGAATAATGCTTCTACTGCAGCCGACAACAACAGCTCCCGTTATTATGAAAAGGGTGATTATCTGGCTTTGCGCGAAATCACATTGAGCTATCAGTTGCCGAAATCGCTTATTAGCAAGGCGCACTTGACAGAAGCATCTGTGTACGTCACCGGACAGAACTTATTCTATATCACCGGATATGATGGTGTATCTCCTGAACCAGCTGTATCGACTACATATGGTCGTGGTATTGACAATGGACGTTATCCTACTCCGAGAACATTTTTGTTCGGTTTATCTCTAACATTCTAATTTAACAGGACTTAAAAAGGAATAGAATTATGAAAAATATATTCAAATATTTATGGGTAAGTGCAGCTTTGCTGCCTTTCCTGACAGGATGTAACTCTTTGGATCTGGAGTCGGAAAGTACGATAACCGATGCCAACTATTGGAAGAGTGACACGCATTTCAGTGCTTTCAACGTTGGTCTGCATGCACAACTCAGAGAGCGTTCGTACAATTTCTTTATATTAGGTGAACCTCGTGCTGATATCTATGGTGATGCACCGTTCGGTGGTGAGGCAACTCAGGGCATGGAAATCTTCCCCGCCAATTCGCTGAACAGGGAGAACGTAGGGCTCAGTAATTTTGCTAATTTGTACGGAGTTATCAATCAGATAAATCTGATGATTGCCAAAACGGAAGATACTGGATTGCTGCCCGAAGCCACCAAAAAATATTATTTGGGAGAGGCCTATGGGATGCGTGCTTTTCTTTACTTTCACTTGCTCCGCTCATGGGGAGATGTCATTCTGCATTTGACTTACACCAGTGGTTCGACCATTGATTTGGCAAATATCCAAAAGGCTGCTTCGCCGGCAACGGAAGTGATGGCCCATATCAAAGAAGACATTACTGCGTCTGAGACGGCATTTAATGGTGATTATTCCTACAAATATGGAAAACATTACTGGTCGTTGGGAGCTACAAAAATGTTGAAAGGTGAAGTATACTTGTGGAGTGGCAAGCAGATGGGTGGTGGTGAAGCCGACTACCGTACTGCTAAAACGGCTTTGCAGGAAGTGGATAATTGTCCGGGTATCGATTTGGAAGACAACTTTACCAATGTTTTCGCCTATGCGAACAAGAAAAATAAAGAAATAATCTTCACCATTCATAATGGACGTGATGAATATAACATGTGGAATGGTAGTTTTAGAGGTAATCTTGTCCCTCAGCAAGCTTACATGACTTCCGGCAGTTATTTTGATGAGAACGGAGTTTCTTTTGCCGAAACGAAAGATGCTGAACTGAATGGTTTGATAAGATTTCAGATTAAAAAAGATTTTTATAATAAGGTATTCCGTGAAGGCGATACCCGTAAAGCAGGTTCTGTGAAAGCTGTTTATATGAAAGAGGGGGAAAACTTGGTATATAAGGCTTGTATCCCTTATAAATTTCAAGGAACAATGTTGCCCGGTGGTTCAGAGCGTGCATGGTTAGATGATTACCCTATTTATCGCTATGCAGACTGTTTGTTACTTCTTGCAGAGGCTAAAGCTTTGTTAGGTGAAGATATTGCTACGGAAATTAACACTGTTCGTAGACGTGCATACGGTGAAACCTATTTCGAGGCAAATAAAGCAACGGTGGCCTATCCGAATGAAAAAGGCGGTGAATTTTATTCCGGCAATCCGTTTGTGGCAGGTGATGATGACCCTATTGAAGCAGTCTTGAAAGAACGTTTGCGCGAATTGATGTATGAAGGAAAACGCTGGTATGATATACGTACTTTGGGTTATACGGCAAAATATTCTACAGCAAATGAAAAGCGGCTGCTATGGCCGATTGATGCCAATACACTGACCAATAATAGAGAGCTGGGGCAGACTGAAGGTTATCTCACCAGTGGAGAAGGTGAAGAATAATAATACTTCAGGTTGATAATCGAATAAAAACAAGAGGACGTATGTGTGGTTTAGCATATGCGTTCTCGCTTTTGTAATAGATAGTTTATTAATCGTGTGTTTTATAATAAATTATTTTATTAAATATGGAGGAAATTCGTTATAATTTTATATATTTGCAGCATGAAACATTTAAATAATACCATGAAAAAGAATCTATTTCTATCCATTATCTTTTCTTTCTGTGTGATTTTGCAGTCAGTTGCATCGGATACTGTATTTGTGCGTGAAACTCAGATTCCAGTTTTGATTGAACGACAAGACAATGTATTGTTTATGTTGCGTTTGAACGCAAAAGAGAGTCGTGTTTTGGATGAAGTGGTTTTAAATTTTGGCAAAGATGTGAATGTGGCGGATATACAGTCTGTCAAGTTATATTATAGCGGTACGGAAGCCAGACAGAATAATGGAAAGAATTTCTTTGCTCCCGTGTCCTATATTTCCAGTCATACGCCGGGGAAGACATTGGCGGCAAATCCTTCCTATTCGGTTCATAAATCGCAAGTGGATAACCCAAAGCGGAAAGTTACATTGAAAGCCGACCAGAAACTTTTCTCCGGAATCAACTATTTCTGGATTAGTTTGCAGATGAAGCTGGGTGCTTCCTTGCTCAATAAGGTTTCGGTTGATATTGTAACAGTCAAGGTGGATGGTAAAGCTGCCCTTGTACATTCCGTTTCATCGGAAAATATAGCTCATAGGGTAGGAGTAGGAGTACGTCATGCCGGTGACGACGGTTCGGCAGCCTTCCGCATTCCGGGATTGGTAACTACCAATAAGGGGACATTGCTGGGTGTATATGATGTACGTTACAATAGCAGCGTTGATTTGCAGGAACATGTAGACGTAGGCTTGAGCCGTAGCGTAGACGGTGGCAAAAGTTGGGAGAAAATGCGTTTGCCTCTGGCTTTCGGTGAAACGGGCGACCTGCCTGCTGCACAGAATGGTGTCGGCGACCCTTCGATTCTGGTAGATACCAAGACCAACACAGTATGGGTAGTGGCAGCCTGGACACACGGAATGGGTAATCAGCGTGCCTGGTGGAGCTCCTATCCGGGAATGGATATGAATCATACAGCCCAGTTAGTGTTGTCAAAGAGTACGGATGACGGTAAAACGTGGTCTAAGCCCATAAATATAACAGAACAGGTGAAAGACCCTTCCTGGTATTTCCTACTGCAAGGGCCTGGACGCGGTATCACCATGCAGGATGGCACACTGGTATTCCCGATTCAGTTTATTGACTCTACCCGTGTTCCGAATGCGGGAATCATGTATAGCAAAGACCGTGGCGAGACATGGAAAATCCATAACTATGCACGTACCAATACTACAGAAGCCCAAGTGGCGGAAGTAGAACCGGGCGTACTGATGCTGAATATGAGAGATAACCGGGGTGGTAGCCGTGCTGTTTCCACTACTAAGGATTTTGGTAAGACTTGGACGGAACATCCCTCTTCCCGCAAAGCTTTGCAGGAACCGGTTTGTATGGCAAGCCTGATTAGCGTAAAAGCGAAAGACAATGCATTAAATAAGGATATTCTCTTATTCTCCAATCCGAATACGGTAAAAGGCCGTCACCATATCACAATCAAGGCCAGTCTGGACGGTGGCATCACCTGGCTGCCCGAACATCAGGTGATGTTGGACGAAGGTGAAGGATGGGGATATTCTTGTCTGACGATGATTGATAAAGAGACGGTTGGCATACTGTATGAAAGTAGTGTAGCCCACATGACTTTCCAGGCTGTCCGGCTGAAGGATATAATAAAATAGAGATATACACACGACCTGTAATCATGAAAAACAAATTAATATTATTCATATATTTTATAATTAACTTATACACAGTTTCAGTGGTAAAAGCAGGTGCTTGCCACCTGCTCCCCCAACCACAAAAGTTTACCCCCTCTCATACCTGTTTTCAAGTGAATAATGTGCGGCTTTCCACTCCTGTGCTTCAGCAGGAGTGGGAAGCTTTTGTCTCTGAAATGAGAGGGACTCTCTCGCCGAAAGCAACTGGTAGCATTGATGTGAAACTGTTGCCTTCTCTTCCCGGAATACCGATGAATCAGGAGGAAGCCTACCGACTGAACATCACAAAGAAGCGGATAACCGTTGAGGCCGTGACTGAACGTGGCGTTTATTGGGCCATGCAGACTTTAAGGCAACTGGCAGACACAAGAAACTCGAAAACACAGATTCGGGGAGCTGAAATCATCGACTGGCCTGCTTTCCGTATTCGTGGCTTTATGCAGGATGTAGGACGGAGTTACATTTCACTCGAAGAACTCAAACGTGAAATCGCCGTACTTGCCAAGTTCAAAATCAATGTCTTCCACTGGCATCTGACTGAGAATCAATCATGGCGTCTGGAAAGCAAGATATTCCCGATGTTGAACGATAGCGCAAACACCACCCGGATGCCCGGCAAATATTACACGCTGGAAGAAGCCAAAGAACTGGTCGCATTCTGTAAGGCACATCACGTGATGTTGATTCCTGAAATAGATATGCCGGGACACAGCGCTGCCTTTATACGTACCTTCCGCCACGATATGCAAAGCCCCGAAGGGATGAAGATATTGAAACTCCTGTTGGATGAAGTCTGTGAAACGTTTGATGTACCTTATTTGCATATCGGCACGGATGAAGTGCAGTTTACCAATCCTCGTTTTGTACCCGAAATGGTAGCCTACGTGCATTCCAAAGGCAAGAAAGTGGTTTCCTGGAATCCGGGCTGGCACTACAAACCCCGAGAAATAGACATGACCCAGCTATGGAGTTACCGTGGAAAGGCGCAGGAAGGTATTCCCGCCATTGATTCACGTTTCCATTATCTGAACCATTTTGATACCTTTGGTGATATCATCGCATTGTACAACAGCCGTATATATAATAAGGAACAAGGAAGCGATGACCTTGCAGGAACCATTCTGGCTATCTGGAATGATCGGTTGGTCAACACCGAATGGGAGATGATTATTGAAAATAATTTCTATCCCAACATGCTGGCTATGGCAGAGCGTGCCTGGAAAGGTGGCGGAACGGAATATTTTGATAAGAGCGGAACAATACTTCCCACAGACGAGCAATCAGAGTTGTTCAGGAACTTCGCCGATTTTGAACGCCGTCTGTTATGGCATAAGGAACACACCTTTGCCGGTTATCCCTTTGCCTATGTCCGTCAGACAAATGTGAAATGGAACATTACGGACGCTTTTCCGAATGAAGGGGATTTGGCAAAGGTCTTCCCGCCGGAAGAAGCCTTGCAGGATAGTTACAGCTATGAAGGAAAGACCTATCGGGTACGTCCCGCTATTGGTGCCGGAATCTATCTCCGTCATGTGTGGGGCACCCTTATCCCCGGATTCTATAAAGAACCGGAAGAGAACCATACAGCTTATGCCTATACCTATGTTTATTCGCCGATAGAACAGACAGTAGGCTTGTGGGCTGAATTTCAGAATTACGGACGTTCGGAAGCCGACCTTCCCCCTTTGCAGGGAAAATGGGACTATAAGGGAAGCCGTATCTGGATAAATGGAAAGGAAATTATCCCTCCTGTCTGGACAGCCACCCACCGGACTAAGAGTAATGAAATAGCTTTAGGCAACGAGAATTGTGTAGCGCGTCCCCCTTTGGAAGTGCATCTGCAAAAAGGATGGAACAAAGTACTTCTGAAATTGCCGGTAGGAAAGTTCGTTACCCCCGAAGTACGGTTGGTGAAATGGATGTTCACCACTGTCTTTGTCACTCCCGACGGGCAGAAGGCGGTGGACGGACTCATTTACTCACCGGATAAAACACTAAAGTGACCTGTCAATCAGAAGGGAGATATTTATGGATATGCCATGAGCTGATTTGAATATGCTATAATGAAAAACGGATATGCTATAATGAAAACTGAATATGCTGTAATGAAAAAAAATAGATATACTAATGAGTAAATAAAAGGAATAACCATGAGGAAGAACTTTTTTTTAGCGGTCATATTGACCCTGTCTTTGGCATGCCATGCGCAGGAACGCAAATATTCTACGTTTTATTACCAGCGTGCCACGTTGTTTGAAGAACTGCCTGTCACTTCCAATGACATTATTTTCTTGGGAAACAGCATCACGAACGGCGCCGAATGGTCGGAGCTGTTTCATAACAAACATATCAAGAACCGCGGAATCAGTGGTGATATCTGCATGGGAGTATATGACCGCTTGGATGCTATCCTGAAAGGTAAACCGGCTAAGATATTTCTTCTGATAGGCATAAATGACGTTAGCCGGGGAACTTCTGCCGATACCATTATAGCCCGTATCGGCATGATTGCCCAGAAGATAAAGGCGGATTCGCCGAAGACGAAGCTATATCTGCAAAGTGTTCTTCCGTTGACCGACCATTACGGTATGTTCAAAGGGCATACTTTGCGTTGGCAGGTCATTCCCGAAATCAATAAAGGATTAGTCCGTCTCGCAGAAAAAGAAGGAGCGACTTATATAGATTTGTACTCTCATTTTGTAGACGAGGAAACCGGAAAGATGAATACTGCTTACACGAATGACGGACTGCATCTTCTTGGAAAAGGGTATCGGAAATGGGTGGAGATTGTAAAACCTTACATCGGAAAGAAATAAAAGTCAGGAAAATAAAAGTCGAAAAGAAATACATACCGGAAAAAATAAATGAAAAAGATTTTACTATTATCCGTCTGTCTGTTCGTTTGTTGGGCATTGTTTGCCCAACAACGGATAAAGGTTGCATGTGTAGGAAACAGTATCACCTACGGAACCGGACTGGCTGACCGTGCAACGCAATCTTATCCCGTACAGTTACAGAAATTGTTGGGAGAGCATTATGAAGTTGAAAACTTCGGGAAGCCCGGCGCCACCCTGCTCAATCAGGGACACCGTCCATATACACGACAGGAAGAATACCGCAAAGCATTGGATTTTGCAGGAGATATTGTGGTCATCCATCTGGGAATCAATGACACCGACCCTCGTGACTGGCCCAACTATCGTGATTCCTTTGTGACAGACTATTTGAATCTGATGGATACATTCCGCAAGGCAAATCCCGATGTTCGGATTATCATCGCGCGGATGACTCCGATTGCCGACCGTCATAACCGTTTCCTTTCGGGGACCCGCGACTGGCACGGCGAGATGCAGACAGCTATCGAAACGGTAGCACATTATGCCGGTGTGCAGTTAATAGATTTTCGAGAACCGCTTTATCCCTATCCTTTCTTGCTGCCAGACGCCGTTCATCCTACCGCTGAAGGGGCTGCGATAATGGCGAAAACAGTTTATTCGGCTATCACCGGAGATTATGGCGGCTTGAAGTTATCTCCGCTTTACATGGATAATATGGTTCTTCAGCGCGATACCCCCTTGCTGATTCACGGGACAGCTAATGCGGGTGAACAAGTGACAGTCCGCATAGACCATCAGCAGTGGATAACTAAAGCTGCACTAGACGGAAAATGGTCGGTGAAATTATCACCGTTGAAAGCCGGTGGCCCTTACACGCTGACCATCTCCACTTCTCAAAGAATCTTGAAATATACAAATGTGCTGGCAGGGGAAGTGTGGCTGTGTTCCGGTCAGTCGAATATGGAATTTATGTTGCGGCAGGCCACTACGGGCAAAAAAGACATCCCCCAAGCCGCCGATGAACAGTTGCGTCTGTATGATATGAAAGCACGCTGGCGCACGGACGCGGTGCAATGGGACGCTTCCGTCCTTGATTCCCTGAATCATCTCCAATATTATAAAGATACTGAATGGGCAATCTGTACTCCCACCAATGCTGCCCGTTTCTCGGCCATCGCTTATTATTTCGGCCAGATGTTGCGGGATAGCTTGAAAGTTCCGGTGGGGTTGATATGTAACGCTATCGGTGGTTCGCCTACCGAATCGTGGGTTGATCGGAATACACTGGAATACCAGTTCCCGGCTATATTAAAAGATTGGACGCATAATGATTTTATACAAGACTGGGTGCGCGGACGGGCTGCATTAAATATCAAACAGTCGGAAGAGAAACTCCAGCGCCACCCTTACGAACCTTGCTATCTGTACGAATCGGGCATCCGTCCGTTGGCGCAGTATCCCGTCAGGGGTGTTATCTGGTATCAGGGAGAATCGAATGCTCATAATTACGAAGCTCACGAGAAACTTTTTAAGTTGTTAATCGGCAGTTGGCGTAAAAACTGGGGGAGTGAGACGTTGCCCTTCTACTATGTACAACTTTCCGGTATTGCCCGTCCTTCATGGCCGTGGTTCCGCGACAGCCAGCGCAGGATGATGAACGAAATACTGAATACGGGTATGGCGGTATCGAGTGATTGGGGCGATTCACTGGATGTACATCCCAGAAATAAGAAGCCGGTGGGAGAACGCTTGGCTCGTTGGGCATTGAACAAGACGTATGGAATGTGCCATGTACTGCCTTCCGGCCCGTTATTCCGCCAAGCCGATTTTCGGGAAGGCGCTGTATATATAATCTTTGATTATGGCGAAGGCTTGAGAAGTTCCGACGGTCAATCTTTGTGTACGTTTGAAGTAGCCGAAACGGATGGCGTTTATTACCCCGCAGTTGCCGAAGTGGAAGAGGGGAGAACTTGCGGGGCAGAAACGGGACGGATAAAAGTATATAGCGAACAGGTAAAGCATCCGCGATATGTCCGGTATGGCTGGCAGCCTTTCACGCGGGCGAATCTGGTAAATAAAGATGGGCTACCTGCTTCTACCTTCAAAGCCGAAGCACCGGAGTCGTTCGTCAAAAGCATTGACTTGCAGAAAATGAAAGGATTCCCGAAATCAGAGAAAGGTATTGAATCGGGTGTTTCTGCCTGCTATTCAGGAATCCTGAGCGGAAAGCTATTGATAGCCGGCGGCTGTAACTTTCCCGGAACACCTGCCAGTGAAGGTGGAAAAAAGAAATACTACCAAGGCATTTATGTAGCGGAAATGAATCCCGACACGCTGCTTCTTTGGAAAAAAGTAGGCGGGCTTCCTGCACCTGCCGCATACGGAGTTTCCGTATCTTGTCCCGACGGCATTATCTGTGCAGGCGGAATGAACGACCACGGCGCATTGACCGGCGTTTACAAAATCCGGTGGGACGAAAAGAAAGGCAAAGTCTTCCTAGAAACTCTACCCGATTTGCCCTACGCCTTAGACAATATGTACGGAACACTAGCCGGTAGCCAACTTTTTATCACCGGTGGAAATAGAAGTGAAAAAAAAACAAATAGAAACGGAAAGCCTTCAAACTCTTTTCTTTGCCTTGACTTAAACAATCCCGCGGCAGGTTGGCAACAACTTCCCGAATTTCCCGGAGCACCGCGTCTGCAACCCGTCTGTGCCGGGGAGTACAAGGATGGCGAAGCTCGTATTTACCTGTGGGGCGGATTTGCCGCTTCCACCGATGGCAATCCTGCCACACTTTCCACTGACGGCTATTGCTATTCATCCACGTCCCGGCAATGGACTCGCATAGCCACTCCGACGGGAAACAATGGTGAAACCATATCTTTGGGTGGCGGGACAGCCATTGCCATCAATGAAAACCTGATTCTTTGTACCGGTGGAGTGAATAAGGATATATTCCTCGCTGCTCTTCGACACCCTGAAAAGGACTATCTTCTCCATCTCGCCGAGTGGTACAAATTCAATGACCGGATATTAGTATATGACATCCATCAGAATACATGGCAGGAAGTTGCCCGTACACCGCAAACGGCACGTGCGGGAGCGTCATTGGTAGGATGGAACAAAACATATTACAACATAAACGGAGAATTGAAGCCGGGCGTCCGTACTTCTGAAATAATTAGGATAACGGTCGAATAATAAAAAGAATAACAGATGTAAACAACATATTTTGTTAAATTATCAGTGAAATTTGCTGAAAAAACAATATCTTTGAAACCGTTAATATCTAATGCCCCCACTATGATGATTGATTTGATCGGAAATAAGACTCAAATAGCATGTGGACTACTATGCTGTTGCAGTATGGCATATGCGCAGAGCAATGACAATTCCGAAGTTGTGGTTTTAAATGCAGGTTGGGAATTTTCCCAGGCAGGCACGGAGCTATGGCGACCGGCACAGGTTCCCGGCACCGTTCATCAGGATCTTATCTATCATAAACAAATTCCCGATCCTTTTTACGGTATCAATGAACAGAAGATTCAGTGGGTGGAAAATGAAGACTGGGAGTACCGGACTGCTTTTACAGTTACCCCCGAGCAACTGAAACGGGACGACGCCCAATTAGTCTTTGAAGGTCTTGACACATACGCCGATGTATACCTCAACGGAGCACTGTTGTTGAAAGCCGATAACATGTTCGTCGGCTATACGATACCAGTCAAGTCACAACTCCGTCTCGGAGAAAACCTTCTTCACATTTATTTTCATTCACCCATCCGGCAGACAATGCCTCAATATAACTCTAACGGATTCAACTATCCGGCAGACAACGATCATCACGAAAAACATGTAAGCGTATTCTCCCGTAAAGCCCCTTACAGTTATGGCTGGGACTGGGGAATCCGCATGGTGACCAGTGGTATCTGGCGTCCGGTGACCATCCGTTTTTACGACGCAGCCTCTATCAGCGACTACCACGTAAAGCAACTCTCACTGACCGACCAGCAGGCAAAACTATCCAATGAATTAGAAATAAATAATATCCTTCCTCAAGCACTTCAAGCAGAGGTGAGAATCAATATCTCCTTCGAAGGAAACACAGAAAAAGGCATTAGTCAGACAATCACCTTACAGCCCGGAATCAATCATATATCTATTCCTTCCGAAGTGCTGTCGCCGGTACGTTGGATGCCGAATGGCTGGGGAAAGCCCGCCTTGTATGATTTCTCCGCTCAAATAATCGTAGAAGATAAAGTCGTAGCCCAACAATCCCACCGGATAGGACTGCGCACCGTTCGCCTCGTCAATGAAAAAGATCAGGACGGAGAATCCTTCTATTTTGAAGTAAACGGCGTTCCGATGTTTGCCAAAGGAGCCAATTACATTCCCCAGGACGCCCTATTGACCAACGTCACTACCGAACGCTACCAAACCTTATTTAGGGACATCAAAGAAGCCAACATGAATGTCATTCGTGTGTGGGGAGGCGGAACCTACGAAGACGACCGTTTCTATGACCTGGCAGATGAAAACGGAATACTGATATGGCAGGACTTTATGTTTGCCTGCACTCCCTATCCGTCCGATCCAATCTTCCTGAAAAGAGTAGAAGCAGAAGCCTGCTACAACATTCGCCGTCTTCGCAATCATGCTTCCCTGGCGATGTGGTGTGGCAATAATGAAATACTGGAAGCCTTGAAATATTGGGGATTCGACAAGAAATTCACGCCGGAAATCTATCAGGAAATGTTCCAAGGCTATGACAAACTGTTCCACCAACTCCTTCCTACCAAGGTAAAAGAGCTGGATGCCGACCGTTTTTATATACACAGCTCCCCGTATTTAGCCAATTGGGGACGTCCCGAATCATGGGGGATAGGAGACAGCCACAACTGGGGAGTATGGTATGGCCAAAAAACTTTCGAATCACTGGATACAGATCTTCCTCGTTTCATGAGCGAATTCGGTTTCCAGTCCTTCCCGGAGATGAAGACTATTGCCACCTTTGCGGCTCCTGAAGATTATCAAATCGAATCGGAGGTGATGAATGCCCATCAGAAAAGCAGCATCGGCAATGCCCTGATTCGCACCTATATGGAACGTGACTATATCATTCCCGAAAAATTCGAAGACTTTGTCTATGTCGGACTAGTATTGCAGGGACATGGCATACGTCACGGTCTGGAAGCGCACCGCCGCAACCGTCCCTATTGTATGGGTACATTATATTGGCAATTGAATGACAGTTGGCCGGTAGTGTCATGGTCGGGTATTGATTACTACGGTAACTGGAAAGCCTTGCATTATCAGGCAAAGCGTGCATTTGCCCCCGTTCATATCAACCCTTTGCTGGAAGGTGACAACCTGTGTGTTTACCTGCTTTCCGATCATCTTGACACCCGGGAGAAACTGACGCTGGAAATGAGACTGACGAATTTTGCAGGAGAGAAAGCCGGAAGAACGGTTGTCCTTCCTTCTTTGACTCTTCCGGCCAACACTTCCCAATGTGTATATCGCACTTCGCTTACCACTTTGTTTTTTCCTGCAAAGCGCCCGCTTGCGGATGACCTGCGCCATTGCTTCATGCAACTGACCTTGAAAGACAAGTCCGGGCATACGGTAGCCGAAACAGTCTACTTCTTTAGAAAGACGAAAGACCTGCTTCTGCCCAAGACAACCGTTTCCTGCAAGATAAAACAGAAAGACGGCGTGTGCGAATTTACCCTGCTTTCTCCCGCTCTTGCAAAAGACGTCTTTATTGAAATCCCTTTGCAGGGAGCCCGTTTCAGTGACAACTTTTTCGACCTCCTTCCCGGAGAGCGTAAGACAGTTGTCATCACTTCTCCCCAAATAAAGAAAGGAGAGGAGATCCATTTGACAATCAAACATATTCGTGAAACCTATAATTAATTTATTAATAACTTAACACTTAATTTTTTAGTTTATGAAACAACTCTTAAAGTTAACCGGATGTCTGGCACTAGCAGGACTTTTTGCCTCTTGCCAATCGGCGCAACAGGAAGCCAACTACCAGATCATCCCCATGCCACAAGAAATTGTAACAGCTCAAGGAAATCCCTTCATTCTGAAGAGCGGTGTGAAAATCCTCTATCCGGAAGGAAACGAGAAGATGCAACGCAACGCACAATTCTTGGCCGACTATCTGAAAACCGCTACCGGAAAAGATTTCGCTATCGAAGCCGGAACGGAAGGTAAGAATGCAATCGTACTGACATTGGGCACGGCAAACGAAAATCCGGAATCCTATCAGTTGAAAGTTACCGGTGACGGAATCACGATTACTGGTCCTACCGAGGCCGGCGTATTCTATGGCATCCAGTCCCTGCGCAAATCATTGCCTGTGGCTGTCGGTGCAGACATTTCCATGCCCGCTGTAGAAATCAATGACGCTCCCCGCTTTGGCTATCGTGGCGCCCACTTCGACACCAGCCGCCATTTCTTTACCGTAGATGAAGTGAAGACATATATCGATATGATGGCTTTGCACAATATGAACCGTTTTCACTGGCATATTACCGAAGACCAGGGCTGGCGTCTGGAAATCAAGAAATATCCGAAGCTGACAGAAATCGGTTCCAAGAGGACAGAAACAGTCATCGGACGTAACTCCGGTGAATACGACGGCAAACCTTACGGTGGCTTCTATACCCAGGAGCAGGCGAAAGAAATAGTAGCGTATGCTGCCGAACGTTATATCACAGTTATTCCCGAAATCGACCTTCCGGGACACATGCAAGCTGCCCTTGCCGCTTACCCCGAATTGGGATGTACCGGTGGCCCGTACGAAGTATGGAGACAATGGGGAGTATCTGAAGATGTGCTTTGTGCCGGAAACGATCAAGTCTTGAAATTCCTCGAAGATGTATATAGCGAATTGATTGAAATCTTCCCTTCAGAATATATTCATGTAGGTGGTGACGAATGTCCGAAAGTACGTTGGGAAAAATGTCCGAAATGTCAGGCACGTATCAAGGCGCTGGGCTTGAAATCGGATGATAAGCATAGCAAGGAAGAACGTCTGCAGAGCTTCGTAATCAACCATATCGAAAAATTCCTCAACGACCACGGACGTCAGATCATCGGTTGGGATGAAATCCTCGAAGGCGGACTTGCTCCTAACGCTACTGTTATGTCATGGCGTGGTGAAAAGGGTGGTATCGAAGCAGCCAAGCAGAAACACGATGTTATCATGACTCCGAACACTTACCTGTATTTCGACTACTACCAGACAAAAGATACGGAGAACGAACCTCTCGGTATTGGTGGTTACCTGCCTCTTGAAAGAGTGTACAGCTACGAGCCGATGCCGGCTTCCCTCACTCCGGAAGAACAGAAATATATCAAAGGCGTGCAGGCTAACCTCTGGACTGAATACATTCCTACTTTCTCTCATGCCCAGTATATGGTATTGCCCCGTTGGGCTGCCTTGTCCGAAATCCAGTGGTCGGCTCCCGACAAGAAGAATTATGAAGACTTCCTGTCCCGTCTGCCGCGCCTGATTAAATGGTACGATGCAGAAGGATACAACTATGCCAAACATGTATTTAATGTAACTGCCGAATACATGCCGAACCCGACGGACGGTACACTGGACATCACTTTGTCTACCATTGACAATGCGCCTATCCATTACACCTTGGACGGCACGGAACCTACCGCTGCTTCTCCGCTTTATGAAAGCCCGCTGAAAATCAAGGAAAATGTAACTTTCTCTGCCATTGCTGTCCGTCCTACCGGAAACAGCCGTGTGGTTTCTGAAAAGGTTAATTTCAGCAAATCCAGCATGAAGCCGATTGTAGCCAACCAGCCGGTCAACAAGCAATACATGTTCAAAGGCGAATCTACATTAGTAGACGGCTTGAAAGGAAACGGCAATTACAAAACTGGTCGTTGGATTGCGTTCTACAAGAACGATATGGACATGACTATCGACCTTCAGCAGCCTACCGAGATTTCGAGCGTTGCTATTTCTACTTGCGTGGAGAAGGGCGACTGGGTGTTTGACGCGCGAGGACTTTCCGTAGAAGTTTCGGACGATGGCAAGAACTTTACCAAAGTTGCTTCCGAGGAGTATCCTGCTATGAAAGAAAGCGATAAGAATGGTATCTATGAACATAAACTGTCATTCAGCCCGGTGAAAACTCAATACGTGAAAGTGGTTGCCCTGTCTGAAAGTAAAATGCCGGCATGGCATGGCGGCAAAGATAGTCCGGCATTTTTGTTTGTAGACGAAATCACGATAGATTAATGAATATAAGAAATAGATACGCTAAAGTTTGTCTTTTCTTATGGGTATTGGGAATGTGCTTAACCGCACATTCCCTCAAAGCACAGTCCGTCATACCTGTCCCATTAAAAATGGAGCAGGGGACGGGCTGTTTTTTACTGTCAGAGAACACAAAACTTTATATAAACTTGCAGGGTTTAGAAGCGCAGCTTCTGGAAAATTGCTTGCAAGCATTGCCGGTTCATTTGAAGAAAGGGAAAAAGAAGGATACGCAGAATATACTTTCTCTGTTGATAACTGAAAAGAACCACCAGTTGCCATCGCCGGAAAGCTATACCCTTTCCGTTACTCCGCAACAAATCCTGATACGCGCCACTTCGGGAGCCGGATTATTCTATGGTGTGCAAACCCTGTTGCAGTTGGCACAACCTTCGGGGGCAGGCAGCTATTCCATAGCCTCTGTCGAGATAGAAGACACTCCCCGTTTTGCTTACCGGGGACTGATGCTGGATGTGTCTCGCCACTTTTCTACCAAAGAATTTATAAAGAAACAGATAGACGCACTGGCGTATTACAAAATCAACCGTCTGCACCTGCATCTGACCGATGCGGCAGGCTGGCGGTTAGAAATCAAGAAATACCCTTTGCTGACCGAATTTGCGGCCTGGCGTACAGATCCCACCTGGAAGCAATGGTGGAACGGCGGACGTAAATATGTCCGTTTCGATGCTCCCGGAGCTTACGGCGGTTATTACACCCAGGATGATATTCGTGAAATCTTGGAATATGCCCGTCAGCATTATATCACGGTGATTCCCGAGATTGAGATGCCCTCCCATTCGGAAGAAGTGCTGGCAGCCTACCCGCAGTTATCCTGTTCGGGCGAACCTTACAAGAACTCCGATTTCTGTGTCGGCAATGAAGAAACCTTCACGTTTCTGGAAAATGTGCTGACGGAAGTCATGGAACTTTTCCCTTCCGAATACATTCATATCGGTGGCGATGAGGCCGGAAAGTCGGCTTGGAAGACCTGCCCGAAATGTCAGAAGAGAATGAAAGACGAGCATCTTGCCAATGTAGACGAGCTGCAAAGCTACCTGATACACCGCATTGAGAAGTTCCTGAACAATCATGGGCGTCATCTGCTGGGGTGGGACGAGATTCTGCAAGGAGGCATTGCCCCCAACGCAACCGTCATGTCATGGCGTGGAGAAGAGGGTGGTATCGCTGCCGTAACCTCCGGCCATCGTGCCATCATGACGCCGGGTGCCTACTGCTATCTGGACAGTTATCAGGATGCCCCATATTCGCAGCCGGAAGCCATCGGTGGATACCTGCCGTTGAAGAAAGTATATTCTTACAATCCCGTTCCCGCTTCTTTAACTGCGGAACAGGCGAAGTTGGTCTACGGTGTGCAGGGCAACCTATGGGTGGAATACATTCCCACTCCCGAACACGTGGAGTATATGATTTACCCCCGAATCCTGGCATTGGCGGAAACAGCCTGGTCGGCTCCGGAACGTAAGTCATGGCCGGATTTCCATACCCGCGCATTGTCGGCAGTGGCCGATTTGCAGGAAAAAGGATACCATCCTTTCGATTTGAAAAAAGAAATCGGCAGCCGTCCCGAGTCGCTTCAACCGGTCAGCCATCTGGCATTGGGTAAAAAGGTGATTTATAATTCACCTTACAGCTCCCATTATCCGGCACAAGGAAACACCGCTCTGACGGACGGCATACGCGGCGATTGGACCTATGGTGATGGCTCGTGGCAAGGATTCATCTCGGACAACCGCCTCGATGTGACGATTGATATGGAAAAAGAAACCTCCATCCATTCCGTCACTGCCGCCTTTATGCAGGTGGTAGGCGCGGAAGTATTCCTGCCGGAGACTGTGGTGATTTCCATTTCCGATGACGGAACCCATTTCACCGAGTTGCGAAACCAACACTTTGAAGTGAGCAAAGAAACACCCATCCGCTTTACGGATATTTCATGGCAGGGCGAAGCCAAAGGAAGATACGTACGCTATCAGGCACAGGCCGGAAGTGAATTCGGAGGCTGGATATTTACGGATGAGATTATTGTGAAATAAATATTGAAGGCATAAGGATAATACGTACGATGCGCTTTTTTAGGATTATTCCGGCCTAAAGCAACCGTGTAATACGTATCATCCGGACTTGCTGATTTCAACCTGTCAATATCATTTAAATAAAAGAGGGAATCTACTCAACCAGATTCCCTCTTTTTTTGTTATATTTGTATTATTACCTTAAAAACTAAGAATATGGTACAACACGCTAGACTCATTTTCTACAGCCTTCTTCTTCTGGTAATCCCGTGCGAGGGCACGTTGGCACAGAAGATTCCCGTCGCGCCCATAGACTCATTGATTACCGTAGGATATGCCACCGGAAGTTTGAAAACCCTGTCCGGTTCCGTAGAGAAAATCACGGAGACACAGATGAACAAAGACCAGATAACGAACCCTTTGGAAGCAATCCGTGGACGTGTGCCGGGATTGACCATCCAACGGGGCTCCAACGGACCGGCGGCTCTGGATGCGGTGCGCCTGCGGGGAACTACCTCACTGACCAGCGGCAACGACCCTTTGATTATCGTCGACGGAGTATTTGGCGACTTGAGTATGCTTACCTCCATTTACCCTACGGATATTGAGAGTTTTACCATTCTGAAAGACGCTTCCGAAACCGCACAGTACGGTTCGCGAGGTGCATCCGGTGTGATAGAAGTCACCACCAAAAAAGGGATGAGCGGCAGGACACAGGTGGCTTACAACGGTAGCTTCGGGATTTCCACCGTCTACAAGAATTTGAAAATGCTGTCCGGTGATGAATTCCGCCGTGTAGCATCGGAACGAGGCATTTCCATTCTGGACAAAGGGAACAATACCGATTTCCAGAAAGAGATTGAGCAGACAGGACTGCAACAGAATCATCACATCGCCTTTTATGGCGGTTCCAGTGAGTCCAGTTATCGTGTTTCCCTCGGTTTTATGGATCGTCAGGGAGTGATTCTGAATGAAGACATGAAGAACTTCACTTCAAATATGAACATGAATCAGAAAATGTTCGACGGCTTCCTGAACTGCGAGTTGGGAATGTTCGGCTCCATTCAGAAGAACCATAACCTGGTAGATTATCAGAAAACGTTCTATTCGGCAGCTACGTTCAATCCTACCTATCCCAATCATAAAGACCCCGTCACCAATTCGTGGGACGGAATAACGACCGCCAGCCAAATCACCAATCCGTTGGCATGGATGGAAGTGCAGGACGATGATGCCACTTCGCACATCAGTACGCACGCCCGTCTCACTTTCAATTTGATGGAAGGACTGAAACTAAGCCTGTTCGGAGCTTATACTTACAATATCGTAGAAAATTCGCAATACCTCCCCACTTCCGTCTGGGCGAACGGTCAGGCATACAAAGGAACCAAAAAACGCGAATCTTTATTGGGAAACATGATGCTGACCTATAAGAAAAACTGGAAAAAGCATTTCTTTGACGTACTCGCACTTGCCGAACTTCAGAAAGAGACTTATACCGGCTATTATACCACAGTCAGCAATTTCAGCACCGATAAGTTCGGGTATAATAACCTTCAGGCAGGAGCGCTCCGTTTGTGGGAAGGTACTAATTCCTACTACGAGCAACCGCGCCTGGCATCTTTCATGGGACGCTTCAATTATACATACGCCGACCGCTACGTACTGACGTTGAATGCCCGTACAGATGCTTCCTCCAAATTCGGAGCCAACCATAAATGGGGCTTTTTCCCCTCTGCGTCCGCGGCATGGGTGATTAGTGAAGAAGAATTTATGAAGCAATTCCCCGTGATAGACAATCTGAAATTCCGTATCGGTTACGGTCTGGCAGGTAACCAAAGCGGGATTGACTCATACACAACGCTGAATCTCGTCAAGCCGAACGGTGTCGTCCCCGTCGGAAACTCCGCCATCGTATCTTTGGGAGATCTTCGGAATACGAATCCCGATCTGAAATGGGAAGTGAAACATACCTTTAATACCGGTTTCGACATCGCTTTATTCGGCAACCGCCTGTTGCTTTCCGCCAACTATTACAACTCCCGCACCACGGATATGCTCTACCTTTACAACGTAAGCGTGCCCCCTTTCACCTATAACACCTTGCTTGCCAATATCGGCTCCATGCGCAACTGGGGTACGGAAATCGCCATCGGTATCACCCCTTTGAAAACGAAGGACATGGAACTGAATATCAATGCCAACATCACCTTCCAGCGCAACAAACTGCTTTCATTGAGCGGTATGTATAACGGCGAAATGCTTTCTGCTTCCGAATATAAAAGTCTTGCCAGCCTTGATGGAGCCGGCTTTCACGGCGGCTACAACCACATCGTTTATCAGATGGTGGGGCAACCGTTGGGCGTGTTCTATCTTCCTCACAGCACCGGACTGGAGTCCGACGGAAACGGTGGATATACCTATGGCATCGCCGACCTGAATGGCGGAGGCGTCAGTCTGGAAGATGGTGAAGACCGCTATGTGGCAGGGCAAGCCGTACCCAAAACGATTCTGGGATCTAACATCAGTTTCCGTTACAAGCGTTTCGACCTGTCTTTGCAAATCAACGGAGCTTTCGGACATAAAATCTACAACGGAACTTCCCTGACCTATATGAACATGAATATATTCCCCGACTACAACGTAATGAAGAAAGCTCCGCAACAGAACATCAAGGATCAGACTGCCACCGACTATTGGCTGGAAAAGGGAGATTACGTCAACTTCGACTATGTGACGCTGGGCTGGAATGTGCCGATTGAAAAGGTGCAGAAACTAAAGAAATATGTCCGTTCCCTGCGCTTGGCATTTACTGTCAACAACCTGGCAACCATCTCCGGTTATTCGGGACTTTCGCCCATGATTAACAGTTCCACGGTGAACTCGACGTTGGGCGTGGACGATAAACGGGGGTATCCGTTGGCACGGACGTACACCTTAGGATTGAGTATTAACTTTTAATGGAGGAGGAGAGGATGAAACGATATATGAAAAATAGAAATCAGTTTTTGCAGATCTCAAAGCAAATAATCTACCCTTCAAGAATATTATTATTTTTTCTGGTGACGAGTCTGACCTTATTTTCCTGTGATAAGTTCTTACAGGAAAATCCGAAAGACAAACTACCGGAAGAGGATGTCTACAATACGATCTCGGAAGTATATCTCAATGCGGTAGCTTCGCTTTATACCTACATAGGCGGTTATAGTGACAGTCAGGGATTGCAGGGAACGGGTAGGGGAGTCTACGACCTGAACACTTTCACTTCCGACGAAGCCATCATCCCCACCCGTGGAGGCGACTGGTACGATGGCGGTTTCTGGCAAGGACTTTACCTGCACGATTGGGGTGTTGAGAATGACGCTATTCAAGCTACATGGGAATATCTTTACAAAGTCGTCATGCTAAGCAACAAATCGCTCGAACGGATAGACAAGTTTGCCGAAACCCATTCCGATGCTGCACTTCCGGCATACCGGGCGGAAGTGCAGGCCATGCGAGCCATGTATTATTATTATCTGATGGATTTGTTCGGACGCATCCCGTTGGTTCAATCCTCTTCAGTGGCAATGAAAGAGGTTGTCCAGAGTGAACGGAAAACGGTTTTTGAGTTTGTATTCAAGGAATTGCAGGAAGCGGCTCCTCTGTTGAGCGATGCGCACAGCAACCAGTCCGGTCCTTATTATGGCCGTATCACCCGTCCGGTAGTCACTTTCCTATTGGCTAAACTGGCTCTGAATTCCGAAGTCTATACGGACAATGATTGGACAGACGGACAACGTCCGGACGGAAAAAACATAAAGTTTACAGTGAACGGCAACGAACTCAATGCGTGGGAAACAGTCATCTACTACTGTGACCAGCTAAAGGCGCTGGGCTACAACGAATTGGAACCAAAATACGAAACCAATTTCTCCATTTTTAATGAATCATCGATAGAGAATATTTTTACCATTCCGATGAATAAAACCTTGTACACCAATCAAATGCAATATCTATTCCGTTCCCGCCACTACAATCATGCCAAGGCGTACGGCCTAAGTGGTGAGAACGGCCCCAGCGCAACCATTGAAGCTCTCAAAACCTTCGGTTATGAAACAGACGAACAAGATCCCCGCTTTGATATTTGCTATTTTGCGGGAGTAGTGCGCGACCTGAAAGGAAACATCATCAAGCTGGATGATGGCACCGTATTGGAGTATCTGCCTTGGAAAGTAGCTCTGGATATTACAGATACCCCGTATGAACAAACCGCAGGAGCCCGTATGAAGAAGTACGAAGTCGACCCGACTGCCACAAAAGACGGTAAATTGATGGAGAATGACATTGTACTGTTCCGCTACGCGGATGCTCTGTTGATGAAGAGTAAAGCGAAAGTGCGCAATGGAGCCAGTGGAGATGAAGAACTGAATGAAGTCCGTAGCCGCGTCAATGCCTCCTCCCGTCCTGCCACTTTAGAGAATATCCTTGCCGAACGCCAACTGGAACTGGCTTGGGAAGGTTGGAGACGTCAAGATTTGGTTCGCTTCGGGAAGTTTACAAGAGCTTACAGTAGCCGTCCGCAATTGCTGGATGAGGGAAACGGATATACTACCGTGTTCCCTATACCGGAGAAAATACGGGTGATGAATACGAAGTTGAAGCAGAATCCGGGGTATTAACAGCAGTTATTATTCAATCAACTCAAAACTATATTTTTCAAGTTCATTCCCGTTGATAATCATAGCAATTTGATGAAGTCCGAGATGGAGCTTCCTCGTTGTAACCACCCGGAAAGAATGTTTTCGGGTGATTCGCGTGGTCGAGTTCCCGGCATATTCTTTCTCGCTGATTTTATGCACTTTTTTCGTCAACGTTCCATTTGCTTTTTGGTAATAGATTCCATATTCGAGTCGTATCTTGGTTGTTTGATCGTTCTTGTTCAACAGTTTAAAACTAACCTCCAACGAATCCCCGACTTTCACTTCCGGGCTTGAAATTTGGAAATCCTCCACACAGATATTGCTGATAGTAGAGTTGAAGCCAAACAACTCCATCACCTCCGGATTGCCTTGTTTTAAGAGCGTCCGGCAACCGTGTTTAATAATCCAATCCACCTCTTTCGATTCTCCCTTCCATTTCTTCACTAAATCAATGACGATTTCGGGATTATCTTTCGCGATATCATTCAAATTATTGGCAACGCTCAACCGCACAAATCTTGCCGGATCATTTTTAAGATTTTCCAGAATAGGAATGATAGGCGCAGGATTCTCTTTCAGGTTCGGCAACGCCATCGCCCAGGGAAGACGCGGACGACAACCTTCTGACGCAAGCCGCCTGACTCCCCAATGTTCGTGTTTCGACCAAACCAACATCTGTTTCATCATCTGATCCGGATATTTGATAATAAAAGAATGAGCCACAAGCTCGCAACTTGTGAACTGCGTGATTTTCTCTATCGCCTTGACAGAAGTTTCGTAATCGTCCAGTCCATATTGTTCGACATAATTATCCAGAATCCCCCCATACTCTAAAGTCAAACCAAACTTCGTGTCGTCTATCACCGAGAAATCAGGCCGTGTCTTTTTTATATGATCCAACAATTCAAGTATCTTAGCGATCGCCTCTTTGTAATCTGCCGGTAAAAACTTTCTTAGCACCGTTGTGATGTGCATGCAACGTTGTTTAAGTTCCCTGCCTTCCCATTCATCGTCCATCACTTGAGATACAAACTCGCAAGCATCAAAATCGTCGATAACAAGTTTCAAATCTTTCGTAAACAGATCGAAAAATTGCTCGTTAAACATGTTTTTAAAAGGTTCTGCCATTCTTTAAATATATAGTTTAGTTAAACAGTTATTGTTTTTTTATGGAGCGACTAAATAATGTTTCTTTGATAAATTCGTTTTTTATAATTTGAATTTTAAAGTGTTGATAATTATTTTATGCCGATCTATTTGTTTGTTATACAAATATATGCCATTTTTTTTAGGATAGCCCTATATTGCGCCTTATTTAGGTAAACTATATGAAAAGATTGTGCGAGAGGGAGTCTATTTAGAGAATATCATAAAAAAAGTGGGCCACAAAAAGATTGCAGCCCACTTATACCTTATATATGATAATATGATAGCAAAAAGACTAATCGAAGAAACTCTTGAATTTCTTGAAAATCTTCTCTTTTACCGACGTGTTAGGTTTGAAATTGTCTGAAGCTTCCATCTTTTCGAGCGTGTTCTTTTCCTCCTTGTTGAGAGCTTCCGGCACATAGATACTGATATTGACCAGCAAATCTCCCGTACCGTACCCGTTTACATTCGGCAATCCCTTGCCACGCAAGCGAAGCACTTTACCCGGTTGAGTACCCGAATCAATCTTCACTTTCACTTTGCCGTCGATTGTCGGAATTTCCACAGCACCGCCCAGTGCAGCCGTCGGGAAACTAAGCAACAGATTATAAATCAAATCATTCTCGTCGCGAATCAAGTCCTGATGCGGTTCTTCCTCAACGAGGATCAATAAGTCGCCTGCCACACCGTTGTGCTTGCCGGCATTTCCTTTGCCGCCCATAGAGAGCTGCATACCTTCTGCCACTCCGGCAGGGATTTTCACGGTTACCACTTCCTCGCCGTAAACGATTCCGTCGCCACCACACTTCTTACATTTATTCTTGATAATCTTTCCCTCGCCGCCACACGTAGAACAAGTGACGCGAGTCTGCATCGTGCCCAGAATGGTCTGCTGGTTACGGATCACCGATCCGCTACCCTTACAAGTAGGACAAGTCTCCGATCCGCCGTCACCCTCGGCACCCGTGCCATGACACTGGTCGCACGGCACATATTTTTTGAGTTTAAATTTCTTTTCTACTCCGGTAGAGATTTCCTTCAACGTCAGCTTCACTTTCACACGGAGGTCACTGCCGCGATACCGACGTTGCTGTGAACCGCCACCGCCGCCAAATCCGCTGAATCCTCCGAAGCCTCCCCCGAAACCGCCGCCGCGGCCACCGAAGATGTCGCCAAACATAGAGAAGATGTCATCCATCGACATTCCCTCGCCACCGAAACCACCGAACGGACCGCCATTGCCTGCCGCACCGCTCACTCCCGCATGACCGAACTGATCGTAACGCGAACGCTTCTCCGGATTGCTCAACACGTCGTATGCCTCGGCCGCCTCCTTAAATTTCTCTTCAGCCTCCTTGTCGCCCGGATTCTTGTCGGGGTGATACTGAATTGCTTTCTTACGGTATGCTTTCTTTATTTCTTCTACTGTGGCTGTCTTCGTCACCTCCAATATTTCGTAATAGTCTCTTTTTTCTGCCATGCCCATTTATTGATTTATGATTTTTGATTTATGATTTATGATTTACTCTGCAGTAGGATAGTGCAGCCATAAATCATAAATCATAATTCATAATTCTTTTCATTCTCCTACTACCACTTTAGCGTGGCGGAGCACTTTGTCGTTCAGTGTATATCCCGTTTGCACACAGTCCAGAATCTTACCTTTCTGTGCTTCCGACGGTGCGGGGATTACCGCGATGGCTTCATGGTAATCAGTGTCCAGTGGTTGGTCTTTTGTTTCGATGACTTTCACACCGTTTTGTGCCAGGACAGCCATAAATTTATTGTAAATCAGTTCTACTCCTTCTTTTACGGCATTGACATCTGTTGCCGTTTCCATTGTTTTGATGGCACGTTCGAAGTCGTCCACCACCGGAAGAATGCTGCTAAGGCTCTTTTCGCCACCGTTCAGAATCAGTTCGGCCTTTTCCTTCATGGTGCGTTTCCGGTAGTTGTCAAATTCGGCAGACAAGCGCAGGTATTTATCCTTCTGCTCTTCAATCTCCTCTTGGGCCTTTTCCAGTTCTTTTTCCAACTCTTCTTCATGAGTCAGGGGAGTGGCGTCCTCCGCTTGTTCGTTTTGCGGTTGTTCTTCCGCATGGTTTTGAGTTTCCTCAACGTTCAGTTCTTCTTCCTTCACTTTTTTTTCTTTCGGATCCATCTTGGTATTTACTATTTTACTAGTTGCTATTTACTATTTAACACACACGTTATCTTACTTGGTAGAATAACGCCAATAAACATACCGGGCTGACCGGATGTCATTGATTTTGTCTGCAAAAACTTTGCCAAGTTGGCTGTTTTGCCAAAAAACGCAGCAAAGGTAACACTTTTATGTCAGATTGGCACATATCAGATAGCTCATAATTCATTTTAAATGTCTAACTTTGCACGCTAAAATAGTTAATACTAAAATAGTAACTAACGAAATAGTAAAATAGTAACTAGTAAAATAGTAAATAAAGAAGATGATTACAGTTTCGAACGTTTCGGTACAGTTTGGTAAAAGAGTGTTGTTTAATGACGTAAACTTGAAGTTTACGAGTGGTAATTGTTATGGTATTATTGGTGCTAACGGTGCGGGAAAATCTACCTTCCTTCGTACGATTTACGGAGATTTGGACCCGACAACGGGTACCATTGCGCTCGGACCGGGCGAACGCCTTTCGGTGTTGAGCCAGGACCACTTTAAGTGGGACTCTTATACCGTTATGGATACTGTGATGATGGGGCATACTGTGTTGTGGGACATCATGAAGCAACGCGAAGAATTGTATGCGAAAGAAGATTTCACAGATGAAGACGGACTGAAAGTATCCGAGTTGGAAGAGAAATTTGCCGAGTTGGACGGATGGAATGCGGAAAGCGACGCAGCCATGCTGTTGAGCGGACTGGGCGTGAAAGAAGATAAGCATTACGTATTGATGGGTGAGTTGAGCGGTAAGGAAAAAGTGCGTGTCATGCTGGCGCAGGCATTGTACGGAAATCCGGACAACCTCTTGCTCGATGAGCCTACCAATGACTTGGATATGGAGACAGTGACTTGGTTGGAAGAGTATCTCTCCAACTTCGAGCATACCGTATTGGTAGTGAGCCACGACCGTCACTTCCTCGATTCTGTATGTACGCACACCGTAGACATCGACTACGGAAAAATCAATATGTTTGCCGGTAACTATAGTTTCTGGTACGAATCCAGCCAGTTGGCTCTTCGTCAGCAGCAGAACCAGAAGGCGAAGGCTGAAGAGAAGAAGAAAGAGTTGGAAGAATTTATCCGCCGTTTCAGCGCCAACGTAGCGAAGAGCAAGCAGACCACGAGCCGTAAGAAGATGTTGGAGAAACTGAACGTAGAAGAAATCAAACCTTCTTCACGTAAGTATCCGGGCATTATCTTCACTCCCGAACGCGAGCCGGGCAACCAGATTCTGGAAGTTTCCGGATTGAGCAAGAAGACGGAAGAAGGCGTAGTGCTTTTCAACGACGTCAACTTCAACGTAGAGAAAGGTGACAAAGTGGTATTCCTGTCGCGCAACCCGCGTGCGATGACTGCGTTCTTCGAAATCATCAACGGAAACATGAAGCCGGATGCCGGTACCTTCAACTGGGGGGTAACCATTACCACTGCTTACCTGCCGCTGGATAATACCGATTTCTTCAATACCGACCTCAACCTGGTGGACTGGTTGAGCCAGTTTGGCGAAGGAAACGAAGTGTATATGAAAGGTTTCCTCGGTCGTATGCTTTTCTCCGGCGAAGAGGTGTTGAAGAAAGTAAGCGTACTCTCCGGAGGCGAGAAGATGCGTTGTATGATTGCCCGTATGCAGCTCCGCAATGCGAACTGTCTGATTCTGGACACTCCGACCAACCACTTGGATTTGGAATCTATCCAGGCATTCAACAACAACCTGAAGACGTACAGGGGAAACATCCTTTTCTCTTCTCATGACCACGAGTTTATCCAGACGGTTGCCAACCGCATCATCGAACTGACACCGAACGGTATCATCGACAAGATGATGGAGTATGACGAATATATCACGTCCGATCACATCAAGGAATTGAGAGCGAAGATGTACGGGGATAAGTAATTCCCCGTCTTGGATGTCGTAGCCATCGTATAAAACTTAGGCGCGAATTACACGGATAACACGTTTCTGATTTTAAAGAAATCGTGCAATTCGTGTAATCCGCGCTTGATTTTTATAGATAGGATTCCATTCACCTGTTCTGATGAGATTATTTATTTAGCCCAATATCAGATGTGGAGGTGAGTGCATACCTAAATCGGTGTTTGTGATGTGACAAGTACTTTATTATACCTCTTCCATCAGCACCAATTCCCAACTGCGCCATACGATCGTTGCCAGTTTCAATCCCCCTTTCTCACGAGCTTCTGCCACACATTCATCCTTGCTATAGCGAATCAACTGTTCCCGTGCATCATCGGCAAGTGCGCGTATCTCTTTCTCCGACGCTCCTGCTTTCGCATACTTCACCTCCAATAGATACGTGTACGGTGGAGATACAGGTGCCGCCGGACTGGGCTTAAAGAAGAAATCGGCAAAACCCTTATTCATCTCATATTCCGGATATAGTTGATAATAGCGGAACATACTTAGATAGGCGAGGAGGAATCCTTTGATATGAGCTTCCCCTTCTATGTACTCCCTTATCCGGCTCTGTTCCCGAATGGCCTCTGCTAGAAATTCGAACAACGGTTTCCAGTCTCCTTTGAAGGACATATTCTCAAACAGAGTGCGCAAGCGGTTTACGTCGAGCTTGAAGATGTCATGACGGGCATATCCCTGAATCAGGAAATTGAATAGCTGTTCGCGAACCACCAGATTGGGAATGTGCAGGATGGGACGCCCCATCATATCCACCCCCTTGATAGAAAGCAGTCCGAAATAGAACAGCAGAGATTTGAAGTTGCCCACGTCCGTCATTTCCAGTGCGGAGAAATGGGTGACTATTTCAGTCACTATCTCGCCTTGCTCTGCAATCTCCTTGATGACGGAGAAGTTTTCGCCCAGTCCATGGTCGAGACGGACAAGGTAGGCAAGCTTGTTAAAGTCCGTACGGATATTGGGATCTACAATCTCGTCCGGTTTTACTCCGTGCAATATCAATGACTTCATGCAGTAGAGCACCATGTCCGAGTTGAACATACAATCTGCTAATTTATTTTTACTGAAGCAATAATTGTCATAGTTAGGCTTCATCATTGTCACCGCATCGTCTACCGACATCGGGAGAGCGCCTTGTTCCTTATAATACGTCAGCATCTCGCGCAATTCCTTCTCGCTGAAACCTACAAGGTCGTTAAACCACGGGTCGGTGGTGATATTCGTTCCGATGTTGAATCCGCTTGTCACGTCGTCCATCGTCACCGGGCTTACTCCCGTGATGAACAAACGGTTGACGGCAGAACCCATTCCCGTCGTGGCGGCTTTGATTACATTGAAAAACCTGCGGATATACCCTTCACCATGCGTCGCTTTTCGATATAAGTCCGTGCCGTAAGTAGAAAGAATGGTATTCGTGAAATTATCGTATTCATCAATCAGGAGGTAGATTTTGATGTCTCCCTTGAGGGTGGCATACGAATTGATGGCGGATAGCAGTGCTCCCGGTTCTTCGAGCGTTTCTTCGTTCAGCACGTTCCAGATTTCCTTTCCCAAAATATGTTCGTACTTTTGCAGAAAATGTCTTAGTTTCCCGCAACAATGCAACCGGAAAGATTCCTCCACCTCATTGATATTCGAGCTCACCTCCGAGAAATTGAATCTCATGATGAGAAACTGGTTATGTATCGGCGTAGGATGCTGCCCGATATACAGATGGCCGAACAATTCGTCGAACTGGTCGGCATACCGAACGTCATAATAAGCCTCCAGCATTGCCAGCGTCAGACTTTTCCCGAAGCGCCGGGGACGGATCAGGAACAGATAAGACGGTTGCATTTCTATCTTTTCGATAAACATCGTCTTATCTACATAATAATAGTTTTCTTTTTGGATGCGACCGAAATCCGTCAATCCGTATGGTATTTGCTTCATCATATTGCGATTCCTTTCTTTATTCATCATTCATATCGAGCAAATATACGGAAAACGGATGAATGTGACACGTTTAATGCCACTAATTTATCCGTTTATCTGTTATTTCGTGCAAAAACGACTATCCGGAGCAAAAAAGCTATTTTGTGGAAAAACGACTATCCGTGGGAAAACTGCCATTTCGCGGGAAAACTACAACTCCAACCCCGTCTGCACCGGGAGTTGCGGGCGTATTGAATTTTCTTTGCGCTCTTCGGCCGAATACTCCACCACCCAATATTCCGTGATGTTGTTGGAGGTCTTCCGTGAGTGGAAATGGTTGTTTTCCAATACCGTGACCAGCATTTGTTTCATCTGTGCGTTGGCTTGTGTGCGCCCGTTCATGCTCAATATTGACAGCAGCTGGGAGGCAGGATACCATTTTGCTTGTATATCGTTTGGTCTGGCTGGCCGGAAATAGAAGAAAAGATTCTCCTCTAACGGATCTTTTTGGCGGAACGCCTCATTGCGGTTGTTGAGAAACGTAATCTCCTGGTTCTCATACCAATATTGAAACCCCTGCCGGTAGAGTGCGTATGCTTGTGCATATATCCCCTGATGGTTGACAGGCGTGTGATAATCTATTTCCAGCAACGTATTGAACAGGATGCGCCTGTTCTCGCCGATGTCCGGCAGACAGTGCGGGTTGTTGGTGCTGGCGATGAATGATGCGCGGCGGATGAACGTATAATTTTGGATGTCGTAAACCTTCCGTTCGTTCATTACATCTTGCGTGATGAGACTTTTCAACTCCTGCATGCGTGCGGGAGAGAGTGTATCAAACTCATCCAGATTGATGAGCAGGCAGGACGACATTTGCAGGAGATGGTCTTTGTTGTCGGGACTAATCATGCCGTTGCGATAATAATCCTTCAGCTCCGGTGGGAGGAGATGGCGGACAAAAGTACTCTTGCCTTTTCCCTGTGCGCCGTGGAGCAGCATCAACTGGTGGTTTTGCGCTTCGTCGTCGATGGCACATGCTACCATTCCCACCAGCCAGCGGCGGAAGCTGTCTTCAAAAAAAGCCTGGTCTGCCGCTTTCACTGTTTTTGTCAGTTGGCCGATGTGGTCTGTTTTCCCGTCCCATGTCTGGAGTGAGGTGAAATAATGGATAAACGGGTTGAACGGCTTTGCATAGTCCGAGTCTACCAGTGCTTTCAAATTAGCTTGCGAACTGTATATCTTCTTCATCTGTGCGTTGATATAGAATGTGTTGACATCCTTTGTGCGCAATGTACTGAAAGGCGGCTGCTCTGTTTTAGGGAGATCAGGTATTATTTTCCGGAACTCGATTTGCTCTTTCACCACGTTTCTCCTGATTTCGTAGTGTTCGTCCATAAATTTGATGACTTGGCATATTCTCGGTTGTTGGCTTTCTTCTTCCGCCTGATCGGTCTTTGAGGTGTATTGGTAGGCATTGTGCAAGGGCAGTTCGAGGTCGAAGTCGGGTAGGTCGCCGAAATGACTGTGTGCCAGACTGACGGCTTCCTCTTCCGTGATATGGCGGTGGTAACACTGATTGCCGAGACAATAGAAGAAATTGTCCCGGTTGCCTATCTCGAGACGTTCTTTGCGTTTGGTGTACTCCAGCGCCTTGCGGAAGTCGAGTTGCACTTGCAGGTCGATGGGCGACGCATTCTCCTGCACGGGGAGGAGCGGGGATCGTTTTCCCGGATTTTTGCGCTTCTTGTTTTTACATTCTTCTTCAGTGGGCAGTGTCACTTTTACGGTCAGCGGCTTCACGTTTTCCAGTCGTTCGGTAGAGAGGAAGGCGTCCGGATCGTGCGACACGAAGAATCCGCGTCCCGGGTCGCTTCCGCTGGTGTCTACTTTGGTATTGAGCAGCTTTTCATATTGGCTGCTTGCCAGGGCGTACATGCGGTGGTGGTAGCGTTCGAGGGTGAGGAAGTCTACGGTTCCCAATGCGTTCAGTTCGGTGCGTAAGGCTTCCGCTTCATTGCTGGTGGGGTAGACGAAGATCTTCAGCCCGTGCATCCGGGGGCTGACGAAGCTGCCTAGCGTGTCGGGGCAATCGTTCACTAGTTGGCGGAATTCCGGGATCTTTTCTGCCGGCATATCGTCACAGTCGAGCGTGATGATGTCCTGATACTTGTCCAGACTGTAAGCCAGCCTTTCCTTGGCGTAAGTAGCCGTGATGGTGCAGTAGGGCAGTTGCTTCTTCATGTGGTCTGCTTTCACCGTTTCTCCTGCATCCATTGCTTCCCGAAGTCTCCGGATTCTGTCCCGGTAGACATCCCCCCGGATAAATTCGAACATTTGCCGGATACTGATACTTCCTGATACAAGTGATAATCCCCTGTATGTCGTTATTGAGATATTTTCCATTTTAATTATTGATATGAATGTAAGTCGTGTCAATATTAACACACTGCAAAGGACGGCTTTTCATGTAGAATAAAAAAACTGCTTTTGGTACTCAAAAAGCAGTTTTTTAACAGTCGGTTCTTTCGTGTTAATCCTCAAGAAGCGTTCTTTTCATTCTTTGTATCTCATAATCAATCTCTTCCACGCTTAATGATTCGTCCGAATCATCCGATTTCTTGAAATCAACAGCCATAAACAACAACTCTGCAAAGTATTTGGGGCTTTTAATGTTAAAAACAGAGTCATGGTCATAACAGAGATGGACAAAGGGGAGGAGAAACTTCTTGCGGTCGCCTGGACTTACCTCTATTCTGTTGGTATACAAATTGTTGACAGTGCCAAGCATTTGCGTGATAAACGGGGATACTTGGGGAAATTCTCCCTTTTCGAGTGTTACAGCCTGTTTGTTCTGGTAAACGAAGCCTTCGGAAAAAATGTCTTTTTTCTCATGATTTTAAGTGTTATTTGACTAGTGTTAAAAAATGTTGGTCTAAAAAGACGCAAAGGTACATTTTATTTTGTTCCTATCGTTTACTTATACTTTTTATTCTCTTTATATATTTTATTTGATGGAAAAAGCGTGTAATTGAGGTGGAACCCCTCCACCTCAATTACACGCTTTTTCTATATAAAAAGAATATTCTCTCGCGCCTGCGCACGTGTACATTATTAAATAAGAAAACTAACAGCATTCAATAAGAAAACACACAGCCTGTTTGTCCTCAAGATACCATATATTACACCGCGTCCCATCATAATATCGACAGGGCACGGTTGCAGGGCTGGCATTATAAAACAGATATTGGACAGAATACTCCCATAACCGCTTTTGTTTTCATTATAGCTAATCTTGATTTCATTATAGCTAATCTTGATTTCATTATAGCTAATTCTGATTTCATTATAGCTAATCTCGATTTCATTATAGCTAATTTTATTTTCGTTATAGCTAATCAGCACTTGCCCTAAAGAGATTCATGGCTCATCAAGATACCTCACGATGAGCCGCACCTGCCTTGCACTATAAGCGTGGTCGTTTTTTCCTTCGCCGCCGCTATACATTGCGTCATATAATTCCTTGTTATTTCTGATCCACTCCCTCATTTTTCGCATGGCATACACCAACGGTACATACGGATTATATAAATGTGCCAGCTCCGATTTCAAATACGGACGTATGACAAACGGCTCCTCTGCTATCTCTTCTTTTTCTGCTTTCATATCTTCGGAAAATTAATTTTATCGTATTCCAAATATACGGAAAATCTCCCGCTTGTCCAAGTATATAAGTCAAATAAAATCACTCTGAATAAAAGTAAATACATTCTGAATGAAAGTAAGACAAACTAGGTCAAAGTAAGACAAAGTACGTCATTCCATCCCCTTATAATACACTACCTTTGAGGTATCGAAAGAAAAAGAAACAGAGCTCGTTCCTCTCTTCCGATATTGATTGCGACAACCGCAATCTGTAATATTTATTTTTCAATTATTAATTCTCAATTTTTAATTTATCATGGCAATACCATTTAAAAGAATGGGTCGTAAAGACCCGAGAAAGGTTGATGGGGTGGTGAAGTATCATCCGCAACTTGTGACGCAGGGACAGAGTGTAGACCTGGATAAACTTGCTTACACGATGAAAGAGAAAAGTTCCCTGTCGCTGGGTGACATTCAGAGTGTGCTGACTAATCTCGTAGAAGCGATGCGTACGGCGCTGTTCGACGGTAAATCCGTCAATATCCATGATTTTGGTGTATTCAGCCTTTCCGCTACCACGCGGGGAGTGGACACGAAAGATGAGTGTACGATGAAGAACATCAAGACGGTGAACATCAATTTCCGTCCTTCGAGCAGTGTCCGTCCTAATCTGACGTCTACCCGTGCCGGTGAGAAAATCGAGTTTCTGGATCTCGACGCGCCCAAGAAAAAGAAAACCGATGGTGAAGATCCCGGTGATGAAGGTGGCGGAGACTCCGGTGGAGGTAGCGGTGAAGCTCCGGATCCGGCAGCTTAATTCGTAGAGTGCAGATAATGTTTACAACTGATAAGAAAAATAGTGGCACTATGATGAGAAAGATTGATTTGATCGTGATCCACTGTTCCGCCACCCGTGCCGACCGTTCTCTCACCCTGGATGACTTGGAGATGCAACACCGTCGGCGTGGATTTAACGGAACAGGTTATCACTACTACATCCGCAAGGATGGAACAGTGCATCTCACCCGACCGATTGAACGTATCGGTGCGCACGTGAAAGGATTCAATTCGAACAGTGTCGGTATCTGCTACGAAGGCGGTTTGGATGCCCACGGTTGTCCGGCAGACACGCGGACACCGGAACAACGGGCGGCACTCAAACTGCTGGTACATCAATTGCTTGAGACTTTTCCCGGTAGCCGGGTGTGCGGTCACCGGGATTTAAGTCCCGACCGCAACGGAAACGGGGAGATTGAACCGGAAGAGTGGATCAAGGCGTGTCCGTGTTTTGAGGTGAAAGCGGAATTTGGGGTTACCGCTGCACGACATCTTAATTCTCGACCGGACAACAACGATATGTGTCCAACCAGACACCTAGTGCGCAGGTCATAGGAAGTAATGAATCATTTAAAGAGTTCGGAAAGGAGGTGTGTAGAGTTATGGCAAGTAAGAAATCCCTTTGGGATATGATTTTGAAAGTAGTCATCGCGGTGGCGTCAGCAGTAGCAGGCGTATTTGGAGCCAATGCGATGAGTCTGTAAGAAACAGAGGATTAGTTTATTTGAGAGAGGGTGCATAGGTTTTCTATTTCACCCTCTCTATTTTTTTACTCATAAAATAAATCGTATATTTATTTCTTATAAACCAACTTACTCGGAACTTCCTCCCCGAATAAATTATCTCCCAGCGTCGTAATCTTATTTCCGGTAGCCAACACATAGCGGAGATTATCGCATCCCATAAAAGCACCGAACTCGATAGCCGTCACACTGGCCGGCAGCTCCAACGTACCGCAAAGGCGACCGCAGTTGCTAAATACACGCTGTCCGATAGATTTCAGATTATGAGGTAATTTCATATTCAGTAGATACTTCTTCTGTGCGAAAGTGAAGTCGGGGATAGCCGTTGCGTTCGTTCTGGAAATATCGACAGAGACGAGATTCGGCATATAATCGCGGATCAGTTTGAAGTCGGCGTTATCCAGCTTGCCCTCAACGGTCAGGAAGTTGATGTCTCTGGGTTGCAGTCCCGCTTTCAGGATCTCTTCTTCCAGTTTGCCCATGGCGCCCACTTGCAGGGTAGTCTCTACCGGTTCCCCCTCGATAAACGCAAAGTTCTGCCATCTGTCCTTGTAGCGGTAAGAGTCGCTGCTGCCCAGGGGGACGAAGATAGCGGTAACGCTGTCTGCCAACGCTTCCGGCAACAGGTTGGGAGCTGTCTTCTTGCGGATCTGGCAGATTTTCAGGTTCTCGCAACCTTTGAAGGCGGCATCTTCGATATTCTTTGTTTTCTCCGAAAGAATCACTTTCTCCAGCGTGGCTTTGCCTTTGGTCACTCCGTCCACCACATTCGAGAATGCGTATGCAGGAATGAAGTTCGGCATATAAATATAGAATTTCCCGTTGGGATAAGTGCCCGCTTTTCCGCTGTACATCTTGATTTCAGCGTTCGAAATATCCAATACTTTCAGATTATCAAATTCGTCACGGAGATGGCGGAAGTCCTCCGCGTTCAGTTTGCCGGTCAGTGTGAGATGGGTGACACTGTTGGCTTCCTCTTCAGTCATCATGGAAATCAGCGTACCGGGCTTACTCACATAATACGTTTTACTCACTTGGGCGGCTACTCCTAACGCATTAGCGGCCAATAAGAAACTTATCAATAGTAGTTTTATTTTCATAATTTTGTAGATTTGTTCTGACAAATATAGGAAAAATAGAGAATACATGATGTTTTTTTATGTTTTATATCTAATTTTGTAGCCGGATTAACAAATTGTAAAAATGGAGGCAGACAACATTGCTGGGGGCAAAGAACCCAAAAGACTTCCTGTGTGGGCTTGTATCCCGCTGTTTATTGTGATACTTTTCATCCTTCTTGGATTGTATGGTACGCTGGCCCGCGGATGTTTGTCGTTGGTGTTGGGTGTGGAAGCCCGCCATCCGGGAGTGATGGGATACATTATCCTCGAAGCCAGTATGCTGCTCGCCGTTCTAACCGCCGCCATTCCTATGCTCCGCTTCGAACGCCGTCCGTTTTCTGATTTGGGGCTCTCCTTAAAAGGACACGTCAAGGGACTGTGGTATGGCTTCCTGATGGCAATCCTGCTCTATCTGTTCGGCTTCGGAATCTCGTTCGTTTTGGGAGAGATAGAAGTCACCGGTTTCCAGTTCAAGCCGTTGGATCTGCTGGGCTCGTGGGTGTTTTTCCTGCTGGTCGCCTTGTTCGAAGAAATACTGATGCGCGGCTATATCCTCGGACGCCTATTGCATACCACCATGAATAAATTCCTGGCGCTTTTCATCTCGGCAGCGTTATTCGCCTTTATGCACATCTTCAATCCCGAAATAGCTTTCCTGCCCATGCTCAACCTGTTGCTGGCAGGTATGCTGCTGGGAGCTTCCTATCTATATACGCGGAACCTGTGTTTCCCTATCTCGCTCCATCTTTTCTGGAATTGGATTCAAGGCCCCATCCTCGGTTATCAGGTAAGCGGAAACAACTTCACCACCAGTATGCTGACTTTGCGTATGCCCGAAGAAAACGTACTGAATGGCGGAGCCTTCGGTTTTGAAGGCTCGCTCATTTGCACAGTACTTATGATTGTATTTACGATTCTGATCGTGTGGTGGGGAGAGAAAAGAGAAGCAATCAGTCTTGCGGTACCCCGATCATGCTAAGTTGAATCCGTTTCCGGTCATAATCTACATTCATCACCCTCACCATGACGTGCTGATGGATGGACACCACTTCTGTCGGGTCGGAAATGAACCGTTCCGCTAATTGAGAAAGGTGTACAAGGCCGTTCTCCTTAATTCCTATATCGACAAACGCCCCGAAATTGGTGATATTGCCTACAATGCCCGGAAGAATCATCCCTTCGCGCAAATCGGCTATGGTGCGTACGTTCTTGTCGAACTCAAAGACTTTGATAGCCTTGCGCGGGTCACGTCCCGGCTTGTCGAGCTCCTGCAGAATGTCCTGTAAGGTAGGCAGGCCGACGGTAGGAGTGATGTAGTCGGAAATATTGATCTTCCGGCGAAGTTCCTTGTCGGCTATCAACTCGTCGATGGTGCATTTCAGGTCTTTGGCCATTTGCTCTACGATGTGGTAACTTTCCGGATGCACGGCGGTATGATCCAACGGATTTTTAGCTCCGGGGATGCGAAGAAATCCGGCGCATTGCTCGAAGGCTTTGGCGCCCATGCGCGGCACTTTCATCAGTTCTTTCCGCGAACCGAAAGCTCCGTTCTCCGCCCGGTAATTGACAATGTTCTGTGCCAGTTGGGGGCCCAGACCGGATATATAGGTGAGCAGATGACTGCTTGCCGTATTGAGATTTACCCCGACCAGGTTCACGCAATTCTCTACCGTCTGATCGAGTGCTTTCTTCAGCTTCGTCTGGTCTACATCGTGTTGGTATTGACCCACGCCGATAGACTTTGGATCTATCTTCACCAACTCTGCCAACGGATCCATCAGGCGGCGTCCGATGGAGACTGCCCCACGCACCGTTACGTCGTAATCCGGAAACTCGTCACGAGCAATTTTGGAAGCCGAATAAATGGAAGCCCCCTGCTCGCTGACTACAAACACGGGTATCTGACGGTCGAAACTCTGACTGTTGATGAAATCTTCCGTCTCCCGGCTTGCCGTTCCGTTGCCGATGGAGATGGCTTCTATCTGGTAGGCCTCAATCATCTTGCGAAGTTTCGAAGCAGCCTCGCCGGTCTTGTTGATCGGAGGATGCGGATAGATATTCTCATTATGCAACAGATTGCCTTGTGCGTCGAGACAAACCACCTTACATCCGGTACGGAATCCGGGGTCGATGGCGAGCACCCGTTTTTGTCCCAATGGCGGAGCGAGAAGAAGTTGGCGGAGGTTTTCGGTGAATACGCAAATTGCTTCATCGTCGGCTTTCTCTTTGGATTGGGCGGCAAATTCTGTCTCAATGGAAGGCTTGAGCAACCGTTTGTAAGCATCCGTCGTGGCTTCGCCCACTTGCCGGCTACATTCGTTGTTGCCACGTACGAATTGGCGTTCCAAACGTTCGATGCAGGCCTCGTCGTCGGGATTGATAGACACTTTCAGCAACCCTTCCGACTCTGCCCGGCGGATGGCGAGCAGACGGTGGGACGTGCAACGTTTCAGTGGCTCGGAGAAATCGAAATAATCGCGGTATTTCGCTGCTTCTTCCTCTTTTCCTTTGACTAGTTTGGCCGTAATCTCTGCCTGTCGCCCAAACTGGTTACGTACCGCGTTGCGGGCACGCTCGTCTTCGTTCACCTGCTCCGCGATAATGTCACGCGCACCTTTCAGCGCGTCTTCCACATCTTTCACTTCACCTTTTACAAAGGAAGCAGCTTTGGCGCTAAGGTTGTTTTCCCGTTGCAACAGCAGGATGGTGGCAAGCGGCTCCAGCCCTTTCTGGCGGGCCACTTCGGCACGTGTCTTCCGTTTGGGTTTGTAAGGGAGGTATATATCTTCCAGTTCCGTCGGGTTCCAGGTGTCGTTGATGCGTTTCTCCAGTTCCGCAGTCAGTTTGCCCTGTTCGGTGATGGTGCCGAGAATCGTTTCTTTCCGTTTGGCTATGTCGCACAACTTATCGTGTTGCTCTTTGATCTGCTCTATTTGCACCTCATCCAGCCCGCCAGTGGCTTCTTTGCGGTATCGGCTGATGAAAGGAATCGTAGCACCTTCGCCCAAAAGATGGAGCGTGCTGCTTATTTGTCTTTCCGGTATGCCCAGAAATCCGGAAATCATCTTGTGAAATAATTCCATAATTTGTATTTTTTGACAGTAAATGAGCGACAAAAATACATATAAATCTGTTAAACCCGACAAGTTTTACTATATTTGCAACTCAATTAATGAATTAACACATCAAAACTGCATTATTATGCTGGGACGTCTTGGATATTTTTTTATCTGTTTTCTTTGGCTCCTGCAGTCATCGAAGGTCTTGGCTGTCTCTAACGATAAGAAACCTATTCTGATTATCTGTTCTTATAATCCGGCAGCGCACCAAACATCGGTCACTATTTCCGATTATATGGATGAATATAGTAAGTTGGGAGGACAGCGCGACATCATCATCGAGAATATGAACTGTAAAAGCTTCTCGGAAGCTCCGCTATGGAGCAAAATGATGACACAGATTCTTGCTAAATATCAAGGGGAAAAGCATCCGGCGCAGATTATCTTGTTAGGTCAGGAAGCATGGGCCGCTTATTTGTCGCAGCGGGATGAAATGCAGGTGAAAGTGCCCGTGATGTGCAGTCTGGCCAGTAGCAACGTGGTGATATTGCCGGAAGATACCGTGGAAAGCCTGGATAGCTGGATGCCCGAATCAGTCGATCTCTTCGATGACCATCTGAATATCCCCGAACTCAAATCGGGATTTATCAACCAATATGATATAGAGGGTAATATTCAGATGATTCAAGCCTTCTATCCGAAAACGAAACACATTGCCTTTATTTCGGACAACACGTATGGCGGAGTGACCATGCAAGCATTGGTGCGAAAAGAAATGAAGAAATTCCCCGATCTGGATTTGATTCTGATGGATGGACGGAAACATTCTATTTATACCATCGTTGAGGAGTTGAGGCAACTGCCCGAAAACACGGTGATCCTGGTAGGAACGTGGCGGGTGGATATGAACGAGGGGTATTTCATGAGAAATGCCACGTATGCCATGATGGAAGTTACCCCTACCATTCCGACTTTTACCCCTTCATCGGTGAGTCTCGGTCATTGGGCGATAGGAGGGGTGTTGCCCGACTACCGGAAAGTGGGTGGAGAAATGGCTATGGAGTCTGTACGGATGGATACGCACCCGCAGGATACGGCGAAACATCTTTCGGTAATCGGCTGCAAAGCGGTATTGGATAGCCGGAAGGTGAAGGAATGGGGGCTGGACCCGGCGGTGTTGCCTTTTAAAGTGCAGCTTGTCAACCAGCCGGTTTCGTTCTATCAGCAATATACTTATCAGATATGGTCTGCCTGTGCTTTGTTTGTGATACTGGTGCTCGGCTTGTGCATCTCTCTCTTCTATTATTTCCGTACGAAACGCCTGAAAGATGAGCTGCTGAAATCGGAGAAGGACTTGCGCGTAGCAAAAGACAGGGCGGAAGAGTCTAATCGTCTGAAGAGTGCTTTCCTTGCCAATATGAGCCATGAGATACGGACACCGTTGAATTCGATTGTAGGATTCTCGGATGTATTGGCCGTTGGCGGTAGCACGGAGGAGGAACAGCAGTCTTATTATCAGATTATCAAAACCAATTCGGATTTGTTGCTTCGACTGATTAACGATATTCTCGACCTTTCACGTCTGGAGGCCAACCGGGTGACGCTGACTTGGGAGGAATGTGATGTGGTGCAGTTGTGCAGCCAGGTGGTAGCGTCTGTTAGTTTTTCGCGGCAGTCGTCGGAAAACCAGTTCTTGTTTACCACTTCTTTCGAATCTTTCCGGATGGTGACGGATGTGCAGCGTATGCAGCAAGTGATGATTAACCTGCTGTCCAACGCCAACAAGTTTACGAAACGCGGTAAGATCACATTGGACTTTTCTGTGAACGAGGAAACGCAAATGGCTGTCTTCTCGGTGACGGACACCGGATGCGGCATCCCGAAAGAAAAACAGGGACTTGTGTTCGAGCGTTTTGAGAAACTGAATGAATATGCCCAGGGTACCGGACTGGGATTGTCTATCTGTAAATTGATTGTGCACAAATGGAAAGGAAGTATATGGATCGACCCTGACTATACCGGTGGGGCGCGGTTTGTATTCTCTCATCCGTTAAATCTAAATATAGAAAAAGAATGAAACGAATCGTATTAATTTATGGCTTGCTTCTCTGCCTCGCTCTGTCTGTTGCGGCGCAGGAAAAGGTGGTGAAACTGAAGATTGTAGAAACAAGTGATGTACATGGCAATTATTATCCTTATAATTTTATAACCCGCCACGAATGGAAGGGGAGTCTCGCACGGGTTTATTCTTTCGTGCAGAAAGAGCGCGAACAATATAAGGAGAATCTGATATTGCTGGATAACGGCGATATTTTGCAGGGACAGCCCACTGCCTATTACTATAATTATATAGATACGGTGTCTCCCCATCTTTGCTCGGAAATGATGAATTATATGAAGTATGATGCCGGCAACATGGGTAACCATGACGTGGAAACGGGACGTGCCGTTTTCGACCGTTGGATCGCCACTTGTGACTTCCCAGTGTTGGGTGCCAACATCATAGATACATCTACGGGACAGCCCCATCTGGCTCCTTACAAAGTGTTGGAACGTGAGGGCGTGAAGATCGTGGTATTGGGAATGATTACCCCTGCCATCCCTGCATGGCTCTCCGAAAATCTGTGGAAAGGATTGCGTTTTGACGATATGGAAGAGACGGCACGCAAATGGATGAAGGTTATCCGTGAAAAAGAGAACCCGGATTTGGTGATCGGCTTATTTCATGCCGGACAGGAGGCTTTCAAAATGTCGGGCAAGTACAACGAGAACGCTTCTCTCAACGTAGCGAAGAATGTGCCGGGATTCGATATCGTATTGATGGGGCACGATCATTCCCGCGAATGTAAGAAGGTGATGAATGTTGCCGGAGACTCGGTATTGATTATCGATCCGGCCAGCAATGGGATTGTTTTGTCTAATGTAGATGTGACCTTGAAACTGAAAGATGGAAAGGTGCAGAGCAAGGACATCAAGGGTGTCTTGACGGAAACGGAGGCTTACGGAATCAGCGAGGACTTTATGAAGCGTTTTGCCCCGCAATATGAAACGGTGCAGAAGTTCGTTTCGAAGAAGATCGGCACTTTTACCGAAAGTATCTCCACTCATTCTGCTTTCTTCGGCCCTTCTGCCTTTATCGACCTGATACATACCTTGCAGCTCGACATCACCGGTGCCGACATCTCGTTTGCCGCTCCGCTTTCGTTTGACTCGGAAATAAAGAAGGGGGATGTATTTGTGAGTGATATGTTCAATTTATATAAGTATGAGAACATGCTGTATGTGATGACTCTGTCCGGAAAGGAGATTAAGGATTTCTTGGAGATGTCTTATTATATGTGGACGAACCGGATGAAATCGCCGGAAGATCATCTGCTCTGGTTCAAGGAGAAACGTCGTGAAGGTGCGGAGGATAGAGCGTCTTTCCAGAATTATAGTTTTAATTTCGACTCGGCTTCGGGCATTATTTATACGGTGGATGTCACTAAACCGCAGGGCGAGAAGATAACGATTACAAGCATGGCTGATGGTTCTCCTTTCCGCATGGATAAGATATATAAGGTGGCCTTGAATTCTTACCGTGGCAATGGAGGCGGAGAATTGCTGACGAAAGGGTCGGGCATCCCGCAGGAGAAGTTGAAAGACCGCATTATTTTCTCTACGGATAAGGATCTCCGTTTCTACCTGATGAATTACATTGAGGAGAAAGGAACGATGAACCCGAAAGCGCTCAATCAGTGGAAGTTTGTCCCGGAAAAGTGGACGGTGCCGGCTGCCAAACGTGATTATGAATATCTGTTCCGGTCTGTTCGATAAGTATCTAAAAGTGTTCATTATGTCCGATAATGCTCCCGATTGGCTTGTATATCTGATTAAATGCTGGTATATTTGTCGCCAAAAAAAGAGAGAGTATGGATATTCAAAGTGTTCCGAAAGTAGGTATTTCTTCGGTAGTTCATTCTAAACATATAGATGCCGACAACATTGATGTTGTTGATAATGATATAGCGCTTTTCGATACGGAGAGCGTTATATCGTTGTATAACGGGCCTACCAAACTGGAAGTGTTGACGGTGGGGCTTTGTCTGGAGGGTACCGGTACTTTTAAGATTAGTTTGCGTGAATTTCAATTGTGTCCCGGATTGATGGTGATAGCATTGCCTAATCAGATTATCGAGCAGCGGTATTTCAGTCACGATTTTAAAGGCATTTTCTTTGCTGTGTCGAAGAACTTGCTGGAAACGTTGCCTAAGATCGGAAATGTGCTTTCTTTGTTTTTCTATCTGAAAGATTATCCGTGTTTCGACCTCACTCCGCACGAGCAGGAGGTGGTGAAGGAGTATCACGCGTTTATCAGGAAACGGTTGAGGAATAAGGAAGCTTTATATCGTAGGGAAGTGGTAATGGGACTGATGCAGGGGTTCTTTTTCGAACTTTGCACTATTTTCACTAATCATGCACCTGCAAACGCTACTACGATGAAGAATAAAAGCCGGAAAGAGTATATCTTCGAACGCTTTTATGAGTCTCTGGTGGAGTCTTACCAGTCTGAACGCAGCGTAAAATATTATGCCGACCAACTGTGTCTGACGCCGAAACATCTTTCGGGAGTCGTGAAAGAAGTCAGCGGAAAAACGGTGGGAGAGTGGATTGACGAGTTGGTGATTCTGGAAGCGAAAGCCCTCCTGAATTCTTCAAGTATGAATATACAGGAGATTGCCGACCGGCTGAATTTTGCAAACCAGTCTTTCTTCGGGAAATATTTCAAGCATTACACCGGTATGTCTCCTAAAGAATACCGGAAAAGCCGCTAAAATCATAGAACACCGGAGCGTACACGGCTTAGTGTCTCCGGTGTCATCAGAAGATAGGAAGCGATGTGTGCCAGAGGCGCGCGTTTGATGATTTCCGGATGTGTTTCGAGCAGGAGGTTATAGCGTTCGCGAGCGGACTCGAAACGCCAAGAGTCTGCTTTAACCTGTGATACAATTAAAGAGTATTCCAATATCTTTTGATAGAACATGTTGATTTCCCAGTTTTCCCTCGCTAATTTTTGTATCATGTCGCGGGGGAATAAGTAAATAATGGAAGGTTCAAGAGTTTCTACGATTAGCCGGGTGGGTACTTGTTTCAGAAAACTTTCAATGCACATCACGATACATCCTTCGTATGAGAAATGTTCGGTCACGTCTTTCCCGTTTTTGTAATAGTACTGCCTAAGCATGCCTTTTCCTACAAAAACAAGTTCGTGGGCTACTTCTCCTTCGTTTAGCGCTATGGCTCCTTTGGGGAATTCTTCACGAATCAGTATGCTTTCTATCTGCCGTCTTCCTTCTATACTCATCTCCGGAAAGCGGGAATTGACAACAGCATTTACAGTCTCTCTTAATAGTGTATCCATGTCTTTTCTGTCTTGATGTGTGCAAAAATACTAAAAACGGTTGACATAAATCAAGGGTGGTATAAAAAAGATGTATCTTTGTCCGCAAAATCAAGAAGTAAGGTGATTATGAATAAGATAATAGGCTTGGCAGTGTTGCTGTTTTGTTTGAGTGGTTGCGTTAGGGATAATGATGCTATTTATTATCCGGTTGGCAACGTGGATGTGGAAAGAGGCGGTCCGGCTTTGGAGGCAGGAAAGGGAGATTTGATAGCCCGAAGTTATAATACCGAAGATTATGTGTTGGACACGCTTGCGCAATATCCGGGTGACCCGACTCTCGGTAAACTGACATTTATGATTAACCTGAAAAATCAGTCGGCGGATCAGGAAGTAGATGGATTTAATGGCGTCGGCCGGTCTAAACTAACGATGAGTCTTGGATATAAAGACGGTAACTATCCGGTAGAAAGTCAAGTCCCTGTTTATACCTCGTCTGACGTGACTGCCAGTTATGCGATCAAACTCCGCTTGAAAGGGGAATTGACCTTGACGGGAGACGAATGGATGATTGACTATGTGTATGCCCAATTAGCGGGCTTATTCCAGCCTTATCCGCCTACGTCTTTCCCGGAAGTGTTTATGTGTAAAGGAGGTGAGCAACCATTCGCTACTTTCGATTCTTTCCGTAGAACTTGGACATTTGATATAACCTATGATCGTTCCAACCTTTCTTTCAGCCAACTGTATTTCAACTTGTTCGTAAACCTGGCCGGGCAGAGGAGGGAAGAAAGAGTCCGGTTGAGAATAGATAAAGAATCTTGCTTTGAGATCTATAAAGAAAAAGAGGAAATGTAGTTTAACTGCATTTCCTCTTTT
>NZ_GG774800.1:121922-139722 GCF_000163675.1 Bacteroides sp. D22
TTCCTCTTTTTCTTTATAGGTAGGTACATTAATGGGATAGCACGATAATAATTCAAGATGAATATTTGCATTAAATTTGCATTTTTCTTTTGAAAATACTTCTTTATAACGCCTAAAAACGATACTTTGATATAGATATAGGGCAATAAAAAAGCCTCTTACTTGCTAGTAAGAGGCTGATAATCAGATAGTAGTGGGTACGAGAATCGAACTCGTATTACATGCGTGAGAGGCATGTGTCCTAACCGTTAGACGAACCCACCGGAGTTTGATAGATTAAAAAGAGCCAAGTCTTTAAAACTTAGCTCTTTTTTATATTGAGATTTTTTGCGGAAGCTGGGGGATTCGAACCCCCGGTACCCTTACGAGTACGTCAGTTTAGCAAACTGGTGGTTTCAGCCACTCACCCAAACTTCCTTGAACCCGCATTCTCTCTCAAATGCGGTGCAAATATAGGGGGAACTTTTGGACTACGCAAATCTTTTAGCAAGATTTTTTTTACCTGTTTTTTGTAAAATGAGATAACCTGCTATGTTTCAAATGTTAAACGGAAGAATTTTTTTTTCGAAAGCTTTTAATTTTTATCGATGGAATGGGAACTTGAAACATATTGACGCTATCCGCTTATTATAGTGACGGTATCTTCATGGGATAGGGTAAACATCAGGATGGGATAGTGACGGTATATTTGACGTAAGAAAAGGACATAAAAAAAGGCTATCTATCCCAGACAGCCAATCTTTTTGTTAACCTTAAATCTAATACTATGAAAAACACAGTACAAATATACGGACTTCTGTCAACTTTGCAAATAAAACAAGAAAAAAGAGATGTTTTATAACATTGATTAAATATTTGATTCCTCAATTCTATTTTTATTAAGACTTTCGGCGTTTTGAATGCTATATTCCCAATATTTATCACATAATTTCAGATAGCTGGTCTCGGCACTCTTGCCACCTAAAGAAATAGCGTACATCTTTGTCTGTTTCGCTTTTGCGTGTTCGATGGTCCGGGATAGTAGTTGATCGACAGGACGCATCTCAAAGTCCGATACGGTGATAATGTCCGCTTCCATATATCCTTCTTCGCTGATCTTTCGCAAAGCATGTGTGATAACAGGTTCCATATCGGTTCCGCCATGAAAGGATTGGCATAAGAAATCGACCAGGCGATCGAAACTGCTGCCTAAGTCTGTGATTTCAATGCACTCGATATCATCGGAAAACAGGATGACGTAACATTTTCGGTGTTGCACTTCCGTCAGTTCGGCAATGGCAAGTAGGGTGGATTTCGCGATTCTTTCCCGTTCGCCTGCCATGGAACCGGAAGTGTCCAGACAAACAATGAAAGGGCTTTCGGCTTCTTCGGAAACTTCGTTCCCTATTGTTTTCTTGTCGTTGATGGTTTGCTTTTCGTGTGATTGATAGTCGATGACTTGCAATCTCTTCTCAATGAAACGCTCAAAGAAAATGGGTTGCAGGCTTTTTTCGGCCAGATAACAATATTCCAAGGGAAGAAGGCTGTTTAAGTCGTTTCCTTCGCAAATACCTGCAATATCACTTCGGGTGGCATGAGATATAATTTGTTCCCGATGAATACCGGCAGTCATTTTGAAACGTTTCCGGCTGCTTTGGTGTTTCTTGCCCAAGATTTCTACCAGTTCACGGATAACGGGATTTCGTTTGATCGTTTCTTCGTATTCTAAAATTTGTTCTGCTATCTGTTTATGGTTGCGGAGTAACCAGACGAGGCGTGAGCCGCCACGTACCGGAAGATTTTTGGCAAGTGATAGCTGAAGACGGTAAAAATCATCACAAAGCCGCTCGATATGTTCCATCTGATAGTTGAACTCGTTGTTCGAGAGCAGTGTGTGCCATTTGTCGAAGAAGAGAGTTCGCAACGCTTTCCATTCTTTAGAGCGCGGGCTGATTGCGTCAAAACGCTGGAGGTAGTATTTTACGTTGAGGTCTACCAGGTGATATTTCATTGAGAACGGGTAGGCGCTGTTTTTCAGGAATTGGAGAAACTTGGTGTCTGATGCTTCATCCATTTCATGAAAGTATTCCCATTGCGACGCGTAGTGGGAGTAGAAATCTTGCAGGGAGGGTTGCGTGTGACGAAAATACCGGTGAATATCCGCATCCAGTTCTTCGGGACGGATAATCAGGTTGTGCAGTTGTTCGTCATACACATCGTAGGCTATTCCCTGCAATTTTTCGTAATAAATGTCTTGCAGGTGTTTGAGCCTAATACTCTCTGTTCTCTTGTTCATGGGCATGAGCGATGATGCGGAGTTCGTTCCGGTAATTCTCTATGATATGTGCAGTCTCTCCTAAAATTCGTTTGATCTTGCTTTTTTGCGATGAGCTTAAGAAGAGATGCTCTTTTGTATATGCTGTTTCCCGCTCGGAGATTGTTTTATATTCCACTTCCATTTGATGCAGCAAGTCGATCACTTCCTGCAATGTAAATTCGAACGGAGTGTTGCCATCCTGTTGTGCAGGCAAAGGATCACAATTGTCATAACATAGTAACGGATATTCCTGATTGTTGACGAAAACAGACCGTCTTCCTTTTCGGAGGGAATAGATATTCTTTTGCGCGATATTTCTGTTCCTTACAAAATCGTAGGCTTTCAGGATTTTGTTGACCGGACGGAATTTATCTTGTTGGATATAAAACAACCGGTTGCTGTCTTTCTTCAAAGACTGGTAATCGGAAGCAAAAATGAGTAGATTTCCGGCAATGTGATAACCTTCTATGCGATGATAGAAGGTGTCTACGACCTGGATTCCCGGATCGCTAAGTTCACGCAGGCTGTGTTCGGACTTCATGTTTTCTTTCAGTGTGTCCAATTTTTGTTCCAGCCGTTTTTCTCCTAACAGATAGGTGTTGATGCCTCGTGCTATCGACTGTTCTACAATCTCTTCTATAATGGGGAGCTGCGAAATTTCATCCCATAGGCAGGCGCTCATCAACAGGCAGTCGGAGAAATGAATTCCCGGAGATTCATTCAGATAGGCTGATGTGCGGAGCAGACCTACTATTTTCTTCCAGCGGCGGTCGGATACATAGATGGGAGGGGTGTTTTCATCCCGTCCTGTATTATATTGTTCAATTTCTCGTTTGATATTGTGAATCAGCTCGAAGATGGTATAGTGAATGCCTACTTTTTCGCTTTCAGCTTGTATCTGATTGTATAATTCATCGTTTACTTGGAGTTTTTCCGGGATTTCAGGTTCTATCTTCCGCGTAGAAGAAATCATCTGATCGAACGCATATTCCTGTTCGATACATCCGACAAACTGACGGATCAGGAAACGGTCGTATAAAGCTTCCAGTCCTTCACCTTTTGCCGGCAGTTCGTTGGAAGCGGCAATTAATGCTTTCAGGGGTACACGCACTGTAAATTGTCCGTTGCGGTATATCTTTTCATTGATTACCGTCAAAAGGGAATTTTGGATAGCAGGGCCGGCTTTCCATATTTCATCCAGAAAGACGATTGATGCTGTCGGCAGGTATCCTTTTGTGATGCGTTCGTACGTATCTTCATCCTTCAATTTTGAAATGGAGACGGGGCCGAATATTTCGTCCGGTGTACTGAAGCGGGACATCAGATACTCAAAAGCATCTGCGTCTTTAAATGCCAGTTTGAGCCTGCGTGCTACCAAACTTTTAGCTACTCCCGGAGGGCCCAGCAGAAAGATACTTTCCCCTGCCATGGCGGATAGCAGAGACAGTGCGATGGTATGCTCTTTTTCGAATACTCCCTCATTGAGAGACTTCAATAATTGGGTGATATGTGATTTGATAGACTTCATGTGACGGATAATTTCATGTGTTGTTAGCAAGAGGCAAAGATACAAGAATTCTTTGAAATAGACTTCGCCGGAGGGATTTACTCCTAGATTTAGGCAATTTCCTCCTGATAAGTAGGAGTTTTCAGTTTCATGGGGAAAATTCATTCTCTACTTTTGTTCTATCGAAAGATAAATGATATATAATAATTAGAGAACCATTAAAAATAAAGGAATATGAAAACGAGCACATTTAAATACTTCGGTTTGGCGTTGATGGCTATATTGATGGTAAGTTTTACCTCTTGCGAAGTGGAAATAGACAGTTTCTATGATGATGATAATAATGGTGCAGGGTACTATAACCGTTCGGCTGATTTATGTAGCCGTACCTGGGTTAGTTTCTACCGCGACATGGACGGTAACTATTGCCGTCAGGAACTGGATTTCTTTTTAGACCGTACCGGAATCGACTATATACGGGTGGAATATCCTAATGGAACAGTCGATCAATATGAATATAATTTCCGTTGGAGTTGGGAAAATTATGCACAGACTTCCATTCGTATGTCATACGGACCGAATGATGTTTCATACCTGGATGATGTATATATCGGTGGAAACAGATTGAGCGGTTATCTGGACGGACGAAATAACTTTGTGGAGTTTCAAGGGAAAAGATGAGACGTGAAACAAGATGAAGCGTAAAGCAGGAAGAAACGCGAAGCAGGAAGAAATAAGAAAAGGTTAAGAAATTAGGAGAGATAAAGAAATTAGAAAAAGATAAAGAAATAGGTAAGCGTAAAGGAAGAAACAGGTAAAAAAGCATCGTTGGAAGGATAACAAGATGCGGGTAAAAAGAGAAAGGATAAGATTGTTAAGATAGAAATATAATAGGTATTAAGAACAAAATAACAGGTAACAGTGTAAAAGGGTAATCAATAAGATTTCAGGATATATGAATCAGGGTATAATTAGGGCGCGAAATGAAAGCTTAAAAGTTTTGAACCGGACTAAATAGTTTTTATCTTTGCGCCCTATTAGTTTTTATATACATGGAGTGGTTATATAGTCTATTTATCGAACATTCTGCCTTACAGGCTGTTGTGGTACTTTCACTGATTTCTGCCATTGGTTTGGGCTTGGGAAGAGTGCATTTCTGGGGAGTTTCCCTGGGAGTCACTTTTGTTTTTTTTGCGGGTATCCTGGCCGGCCATCTCGGGCTTTCGGTCGATCCGCAGATGTTAAACTACGCAGAAAGTTTCGGACTGGTCATTTTCGTTTATTCCCTCGGGCTACAAGTCGGTCCCGGTTTTTTTAGCTCTTTCCGTAAAGGTGGGGTAACGCTGAATATGTTGGCGTTGGGAGTCGTTCTGCTGGGAACGTTGTTGACGGTGGTGGCTAGTTATGCAACGGGTGTCTCTCTTCCTGATATGGTGGGCATCCTTTGTGGAGCAACGACAAACACTCCGGCATTGGGAGCTGCGCAACAAACTCTGAAACAGATGGGAATAAACAGCAGTACGCCTGCTTTAGGATGTGCGGTGGCCTATCCGATGGGAGTAGTCGGCGTAATTCTTGCTGTTTTATTAATCCGTAAAGTATTGGTCCGCAAAGAAGACTTGGAGATAAAAGAGAAAGACGATGCGAACAAAACTTATATTGCAGCGTTTCAAGTACACAATCCTGCTATTTTCAATAAAAGTATCAAGGATATAGCTCGTATGAGTTACCCGAAGTTTGTCATATCCCGTTTGTGGCGTGACGGACATGTCAGTATTCCGACTTCAGACAAGATTCTGAAAGAAGGCGACCGTCTGCTGGTGGTAACTGCGGAAAAAGACGCTTTGGCCCTGACAGTGCTTTTTGGTGAACAGGAAAATACGGATTGGAATAAAGAGGACATTGACTGGAATGCGATTGACAGCGAATTGATCTCGCAGCGTATCGTTGTCACCCGTCCCGAACTGAATGGTAAGAAACTCGGTGCACTCCGGTTGAGAAACCATTACGGTATTAACATCAGCCGTGTTTACCGGTCGGGGGTGCAACTGCTTGCTACTCCGGGATTGATACTTCAGTTGGGCGACCGCCTGACAGTAGTGGGCGAGGCTGCTGCTATCCAGAATGTGGAGAAAGTATTGGGAAATGCCGTGAAAAGCCTGAAAGAACCCAATCTGGTTGTTATATTTATCGGTATCGTGCTTGGTTTGGCACTGGGGGCTATTCCTTTCTCTTTTCCGGGTGTCAGTACTCCTGTGAAGTTGGGATTAGCGGGCGGACCGATCATTGTCGGTATCCTTCTGGGTACTTTTGGACCACGGATACACATGATTACCTATACCACCCGTAGCGCGAACCTGATGTTGCGTGCCTTGGGACTTTCCATGTACCTTGCCTGTCTGGGGCTGGATGCGGGAGCTCACTTTTTCGATACCGTATTCCGTCCGGAAGGCTTATTATGGATTGGTTTGGGAGCCGGATTGACTATCATTCCAACAGTGTTGGTTGGATTCGTGGCCTTCAAGATGATGAAGATCGATTTCGGTTCTGTATCCGGTATGTTGTGCGGAAGTATGGCAAATCCGATGGCACTGAACTATGTAAACGATACAATCCCCGGCGACAACCCATCCGTAGCCTATGCGACTGTTTATCCGCTATGTATGTTCCTGCGGGTAATTATCGCCCAAGTGTTGTTGATGTTCTTGTTAAATTGAGAATGGTACATTGCTGAATCGTAATTAGTAACTAGTAAATTGTAAATAGTAAAATAGTAAATAAAATGACTGCTCAAAGTAACATAACTCCTGAAAGCATTGTGGGAGATCTCCGTTACCTGCAACTGCTTTCCCGAAGTTTTCCTACGATTGCCGATGCTAGTACGGAAATAATCAATCTGGAGGCTATCTTAAATCTACCTAAAGGGACAGAGCATTTCCTGACTGACATTCATGGAGAATACGAGGCTTTTCAGCACGTACTGAAAAATGCTTCAGGTGCGGTAAAACGTAAAGTAAATGAAATATTCGGCAACACTCTCCGCGAGGCTGAAAAGAAAGAAATCTGCACGTTGATTTACTATCCCGAAGAGAAACTTCAATTAGTGAAAGCCCGTGAAAAGGACCTGGATGATTGGTATCTGATTACCCTGAACCAACTGGTGAAGGTCTGTCAGAATGTATCTTCCAAATATACCCGTTCGAAGGTTCGTAAATCGCTGCCTGCCGAGTTCTCTTATATTATTCAGGAATTATTGCACGAATCTTCCATCGAGCCGAACAAGCATGCCTATATCAATGTAATTATCAGCACGATTATCACTACCAAGCGTGCCGACGATTTCATTATCGCTATGTGCAATCTGATTCAGCGTCTGACTATTGACTCTCTTCATATCGTAGGCGATATTTACGACCGTGGTCCTGGCGCGCATATCATCATGGATACGTTGTGCAATTACCATAACTTCGATATTCAATGGGGAAATCATGATATTCTCTGGATGGGAGCAGCTTCCGGTAACGATAGTTGTATTGCCAACGTGATACGTATGTCCATGCGCTACGGCAACCTGGGCACGCTTGAAGACGGATACGGAATCAATCTGCTTCCATTGGCTACTTTTGCAATGGATACGTATGCCGATGATCCTTGCACCATCTTCATGCCGAAGATGAATTTTGCCGACGCTCATTATAATGAGAAGACTCTGCGCTTGATAACTCAAATGCATAAAGCCATTACCATTATCCAGTTTAAGCTGGAAGCCGAAATCATCGACCGTCGTCCGGAGTTCGGGATGACCAACCGTAAACTGCTGGAAAAGATTGATTTTGAGCGTGGCATCTTTGTATACGAAGGAAAAGAATATGCTTTGCGCGATACCAACTTCCCGACCGTAGATCCTGCCGATCCTTACCGGTTGACGGAAGAAGAACGCGAATTGGTAGAAAAGATTCATTATTCATTTATGAATAGTGAAAAGCTGAAGAAACACATGCGTTGCCTGTTTACCTATGGCGGAATGTATCTGGTTTCAAATTCAAATCTTCTTTATCACGCTTCTGTCCCTCTGAATGAGGATGGCAGCTTTAAGCATGTCAAAATACGTGGTAAGGAGTATTGGGGACGTAAATTGCTGGATAAAGCCGATCAACTGATTCGTACTGCGTACTTCGATGAAGAAGGGGAGGAGGATAAGGAATTTGCTATGGATTACATTTGGTATATGTGGTGTGGTCCGGAAGCTCCCTTGTTCGATAAGGATAAGATGGCAACCTTTGAGCGTTATTTCGTAGAAGATAAAGAATTGCATAAAGAGAAGAAAGGTTATTATTATACATTGCGTAACCGGGAAGATGTCTGCGATCAAATTTTGGCAGAGTTTGGAGCTTCCGGTCCTCATTCGCATATCATCAACGGTCATGTGCCTGTGAAAACGATTCAGGGAGAACAGCCAATGAAAGCCAATGGCAAGCTTTTCGTTATTGATGGCGGATTCTCAAAAGCTTATCAGCCGGAAACGGGAATTGCGGGATATACGCTTGTTTATCACTCTCATGGTATGCAGCTTGTGCAGCACGAGCCGTTCCAGTCTCGTCAGAAAGCTATTGAAGAGGGGCTTGATATCAAATCTACCAACTTTGTCTTGGAATTCAATTCGCAACGGATGATGGTGAAAGATACCGATAAAGGAAAAGAACTGGTGACTCAAATACAGGATTTGAAGAAATTGCTCGTTGCTTATCGTACTGGTTTGATTAAAGAAAAGGTATAATAGATAAAAGTGAACTGCACTCCTAAAAGTTAGATACAAAACTTTAGGAGTGCAGTTCAACTATAATAAGGGGAGATTTTCTTTTTAGGGACCATTCGAGTGCCCCTTTTTTATTACAAATCAATGGCCATTATATTCCATACTATACATATCATAACCTTTGGCCCAATAGTCTTTTCTTATTTCTTTCAATGTAAATCCCTGTTTTTCGTAGAATTTATAAGCTAATTGTGAAGTTCTAACAGTTATTTTTTGAATACCATTAATAGACTTTATTTTTTCAATTCTATATTTTAGTAATTGTGCTCCTAGTGATTTACCTTGGTGCTGGGGATGTATGATATCCCAACTTATTTTTCCAGTGGTTTTGTCATCTGTGAAGTTTATTCCACCACATCCGACAATCTCCTTGTTAAGCAAAAGAACAAAATACAGCTCACGTTCACTATCCAGATAATTGCTGAAATCAGCTTCTTCTTCCAGTGCAAAATATTCAGGTGTGTTCTGTCTGATTAAATCTATTACGGCATTTTTGTCTGTTTCCCGGTATTCTCTAATTACAGTCATGTACATCTCACGTTAATTGGTAAGTTTAGAAAAGAACAATACCCGCTTCGATAATAGCTCCCTTATCGTAATTGCTCGATTTATTATAGAATCTGGTTAATCCATATCCACCTGTTGCAAAGATGCCGAACTTCCTGGTAAATTGATATTCCAGATTTGCACGTGCCTGCAGTGCGTACAGGCGTTTCGGGATGACCTCATCTTTGTTGTCAAAAGCCTCGATATGCTGGTATCCGAGGTCTCCGCTGATGGATAACCCTTTGTAAAGGGGGAAAGACAGACCGGCACGATAGGATGCGCTGGCCGAAAACTTATCATTCAATCCCTGATACATGGAACCCACTCCCAATATGGTATAAAACAACTGGTTCTTGAACCGTACCCCGATATTGGCAGGCGTTGCGTTTCCACCGTATACCATCATTTGCACTTTTGTGTCAGGATTTGCATTCACTAAACCAAGTTGGAAACCTTTCATATCTTCTTTGTAGTAATTGACAAGACCAATTTGAAGTCCGCGCGCTTTCGTTGCGTAGTTGCATAATGCTACTTGCACTCCATTCAGCTTTGATGCGGTTATATTGGCAATTCCTGCTATCTGCAAACCGTTCATGTGTTCGCCTACTACATTTAAAAGTCCCGAAGCCATCAAACCACCGAAGCTCTGTCCGGTGATATTTGCTACTCCGGAAAAGTGTAAGCCCGAAGCCATATTGCCCGTCACATTCATGAAACCACTAATCATTAATCCCGAGTTGTTGTCTCCTCCGATGCTCGTTAGCCCGGATATGACTACTCCCTGTGCTTTGTCGCCGGTGATATTTACCAATCCGGCAGCAGAAAGCCCTACGGTGTTATCGCCGCTGATATTACTGATACCAGCCAGCTGAACGCCTCGCATAGTACCCCCTGCCAAGTTGGCTAATCCGGTGATTTGTACTCCGTTCATGTCACCATGAACCACGCTTCCCAATGCGTTGATACCCACACCGTTCAGACGGTTCATGGTAGACAGGAGGCCGATGTTTACATAGGTCGTCTGTGTACTGTCATGCGGTTGCGTGCATATATCTTTCCAGATGGATATATTGATCCCTGCACTCTTGTTCTGTGCCGGTAAAGAAACGGCAGCCATTAGTATAGCTGCCGTAAGTATTGTTTTCTTTATCTTCATTCCTTTCTCTTTTTCGGTTTAAGTTATATCTTTCTCTATGCAGCTGACAATCTATCAGCCTTTTGCTTCCTGATACAAATAACGCTTGATGCTCTTCTTCGGTGTCTTTTCAAATTCTTCCGGATAGATTTTCATCTTGGATATCTGGCTGTATGCCGGTAGCATGGTGTTCAGTGTCACGCGGTTTTCTTCCATTACTTGTTCGATGTCTTCAGTCTTCAGGCCGTGGGCGAACGCATCGTCAAAGTCGGGATAAACAAGTCCGACAAGTTTCTCGTTTTGCTGAACGATAATGCTTTCAGCCACGTATGGCAGGTTGTTCAACTTATCTTCAATTTCTTCCGGATAGATATTCTGTCCGCTGGAGCTCAATAACAGGTTCTTGCTTCGTCCTTTGATTGTAACATTACCTTCTTCATCCATCAAAGCTAAGTCGCCGGTATGCAACCAACCGTCCTTGTCGATGACTTCTTGAGTGGCTTCTTCGTTTTTGTAATAGCCCAGCATCACATTCGGGCCCTTACATACGATTTCACCAACAATATTTTCGGGATCAGATGACAATACCCGTACATCCATCCGTGGCACAGCCTTTCCGCAAGAACCCGGTTTGAACTTTCTCCAATCTTCGTAGCAGATAATCGGGCCACATTCCGTCATTCCATATCCAACCGTATAAGGGAAATCAATCATTTTCAAGAACTGTTCCACTTCTTGATTGAACGCTGCACCTCCTACGATGACTGCCTTGAAGTTTCCGCCAAATGCTTTAATCATCTCTTCGCGCACTGTTGCCTTTATCTTGTCATTGATAATAGGCACTTTCAGCAATATCTTCATCGCCGGAGTTTCTAACTTCGGAAGCACGCTTTTCTTGATTATCTTTTCGATGATGAGTGGTACGGCAACAATCAGACTGGGTTTCACTTCTTCAAAAGCCTGGAAGATAATCTTAGGGCTTGGCATACGGGTGAGGAAGTAGATGTGGCAACCTACGGAGAACTCATAAAGGAATTCAAAAGCCAATCCGTACATGTGTGCCATAGGAAGCATGGAAACGATTTTATCTCCGGCTTCCAGTTCCAACACTTCAAAAGCAAATTTGGTATTCGACCACAGACTGCGGTAGGGGAGCATTACTCCTTTGGAATAACTCGTTGTTCCCGAAGTATAATTGATAACTGCCAGTTCTTCCGGTTCGTCTTTGTGATAAGCGACATGCTCTTTACGGAAATTCTTCGGATATTTTTTGCCGAACATTTCGTTCAGATGTTCGCGTGCATACGTGAGTCGTTCGCTGCGTGACACTAATAGGGTAAAGTCGTTCATCATCAGGATACCTTCCAATAGCGGCATTGCCGACTCGTTCAGGTTTTCCCATACCATATCTCCTACAAGCAGTAATTTAGCTTCGGAGTGGTTGACGATATTATGTACGTTATCTGCTTTAAATTCATGGAGAATAGGTACAATAACGGCTCCATACGTCAGTGTGGCAAGGAAAGTAACTCCCCAGTGAGAGCTGTTTCTTCCACAAACGGCAATCTTGTCTCCCTTGCGGATTCCGCTTTCTTCAAAGATGATATGGAGTTTCTCGATTTTGCGAGCTACGTCTTTATACTGTAAAGTTGCACCTTTATAATCGGTCAGGGCATCCAAATCCCAATTATTCTTGATGCTATTCTCAATATAGGCTATAAAACTTTGTTCCATTGTTTTTGCACATTTGGTATTAAATTGTGCAAATATAGCAATTATATTAAGAATGAAGAATTAAGAGTGAAGAATTTTTGGAAATGGGGGAGAGAGTAGTGGGGGAATTTGTGTGGCGATACGTTATAAATACAATGGATGAGGCTTATAATTGAATAAATGGTGTTTATGGTTGGATAAATGATGCTTAGTTGGATGAAGGCTTATCACAAAAGGGATTAACTTATAATATAAAGATTGACTCGTAGTATAAAAAAGATTATGCTCATAGCTCAACAGATTATGCTTATAGCTAATTGGATTATCATTATAGCAAAACTGATTATCATTATAGCTAATTTAATTATCATTATAGCTAAAAAAAATATGCTATTAGCAAAAAACATTCAGCTAATAGCATATTTACAGTAACTTCATTTCTTATTTCAAGTACCATTCGTACATTCTTTGTACGCCTTCCTCGATTTCAATTTTGTGGTGCCAGCCCAGTGCATGCAGTTTTGAAGGATCGGTTAGCTTGCGCATTGTACCGTCCGGTTTGCTGCTGTCGAAGGTCAGTTTACCTTGATAACCTACTGTTTCAACGATCCGTTCGGCCAATTGGCGGATGGTGATTTCCTTACCGGTTCCGATGTTGATATGGCAGTTGCGGATATCTTTGCTACCTTCTTTATAGGTATCTTTAAAGTCCACATGCTCCATAACGAAGACACTGGCATCCGCCATTTCTTCGCTCCAGAGGAATTCGCGAAGAGGAGTACCCGTACCCCAGAGAGTGACCTCTGTTTCGCTGATTCCGTATTTTTTCAGAATAGCCAGAATATCTTCTTTCGAGCTGTCGCCGTTGACACCTTCCACCGGACGCTGGTTCATATCCTTGCGTACAGCTTCCCAGTTTCCTTCTTTCAGACAGTGTGCCAAATGAATCTTGCGAATCATGGCAGGCAATACATGGCTGCGTTCCAAATCGAAATTATCATTCGGGCCGTAAAGGTTTGTCGGCATCACGGCGATGTAGTTCGTTCCATATTGCAGATTGAAGCTCTCGCACATTTTCAGTCCGGCAATTTTGGCGATTGCATACGGCTCGTTGGTATATTCCAACGGTGAAGTAAGCAATACATCTTCTTTCATCGGCTGTTCGGCATCGCGTGGATAAATACACGTACTACCGAGGAAGAGCAACTTTTTCACGTTGTGACGGAAACTCTCTCCGATAATGTTCTGTTGAATCTGCAGATTCTTGTATATAAAGTCGGCACGGTAGATGCTGTTCGCCATGATACCACCCACAAAGGCAGCGGCAAGGAATACATATTCCGGCTGTTCTTCATCGAAGAATTTACGGACAGCCATTCCATCCAGCAGGTCAAGCTCTTTGTGCGTGCGGCCTATCAGATTGGTGTATCCTTTATCCTGCAAATTCTTCCAGATAGCAGATCCCACAAGTCCGCGGTGTCCTGCTATATATATCTTTGCATTCTTTTCCATTCTATCTTTTATTAGTTCACCACAGATTAACACAGATTTCCACAGAATTTTTTTATATCTATAATCTGTGGAAATCTGTGTTAATCTGTGGTGAAATGAAATTCATTTAATGTTTGGTAGCAATCATCCGCTTCACCTTTTCCATATCGTGGCGCACCATGATACTTACCAGTTCTTCGAATGATGTTTTGCATGGATCCCATCCTAACAATGTTTTTGCTTTAGTCGGGTCACCCAGCAGTTGTTCCACCTCTGACGGACGGAAATATTTAGGATCAACCTCTACCAAAGACTTTCCGGTAGCTACGTCGATACCTTTCTCATTCACGCCTTCACCTTCCCAACGAAGTTCGATGCCTGCTTCCTTGAATGCCAACGTTGCGAATTCGCGTACTGTGTGCATTTCTCCGGTAGCAATTACGAAATCTTCGGGAACGTCATGTTGCAGGATCAGCCACATACATTCGATGTAATCCTTGGCATATCCCCAGTCGCGACGTGCATCCAGATTACCCAGATACAGTTTGTCCTGTTCGCCCTGTGCGATACGTGCGGCAGCAAGCGAAATTTTACGGGTAACGAATGTCTCGCCACGGCGTTCGCTCTCGTGATTGAACAAGATTCCGTTTACGGCAAACATACCATAGCTTTCGCGGTAGTTTTTAGTAATCCAGAAACCATATTGTTTGGCTACCCCATATGGAGAACGGGGATAGAATGGAGTTGTCTCTTTTTGTGGAACTTCCTGCACTTTACCGAACAATTCGGAAGTAGAAGCCTGATAGATGCGGGTTTTCTTTTCCAGTCCCAGGATGCGTACCGCTTCGAGCATACGCAACGTACCGATAGCATCCGCTTCGGCTGTGTATTCCGGGACGTCGAATGAAACCTTCACGTGGCTTTGAGCAGCGAGATTGTAGATTTCATCCGGTTGCACCTGTTGAATAATACGAATTAACGAACTAGAATCTGTCATATCCCCATAATGCAGATTGATCGTACGTTTCTGTTTCATGTCGCGCACCCACTCGTCAAAATACAAATGTTCAATACGTCCTGTATTGAACGAAGAAGAACGACGGAGTATACCGTGTACTTCGTAACCTTTTTGCAATAGAAATTCGGCAAGATAAGAACCATCCTGCCCGGTGATGCCTGAAATTAGGGCTTTTTTCATACGCTATTATTTAATATAATTGAAAATGTGGGTGCAAATGTCGGCATTTTTTGTGAGCCAGCCAAGCTACTACCCAATTATTTTTCAGCACAGTCTTTCAGCACGGTTTTTCCCCATTATTTTGTCGATAATCAAAGCGATAGCTCCGTCGCCCGTCACGTTGCAGGCTGTGCCGAAACTGTCCATTGCGATGTAAAGCGCAATCATCAAAGCCTGTGCCGATTCGTCGAAGCCGAGCATGGATTGAAGAATTCCCAGAGAGGCCATGATAGCTCCGCCCGGAACTCCCGGAGCGGCTATCATTGTGATGCCCAGCATAAAGATAAATCCGGCAAACAAGGGGAAGTCGAACGGTATTCCTTGCATCATCATCAATGCCAGTGCGCAGGCTACGATTTTCAGTGTGCTGCCCGACAGATGAATGGTGGCGCAGAGCGGAATCACGAAACCGGCCACTTCGGCAGATACCCCGTTCTTTTTGGTCTGTTCCAGCGTTACAGGGATGGTGGCTGCCGAAGACTGTGTGCCCAATGCCGTGAAGTAAGCCGGCAGCATTTTATTAAGTAATTTAAACGGGTTTTTGTGTACAAACAATGCCGCGATGGAATACTGAAAAACTAACAGGAAGATGTGAAGAGCAAAGATGACTCCGATAATTTTAATAAACACCATCAGGATGGAATATACTTGTCCCGAATGTGTCATGTTGAGGAATATGCCAAAGATATAAAGCGGCAGCAAAGGCAGAATGACTGCGCTAATCATTCGTACGATAATTTCCTGAAAATCACGTGCCACGTTTTTTAATGCGTCGCTGTTCAGTGACGCCAGTCCCAAGCCCAAGGTGAAGGCTAATACCAAGGCCGTCATGACGTTCATCAGCGGTGGGATGGAGACGGAGAAGTAGGGGAGGATTCCTTGTGCTTCGCTCACTTCTTCAAGCGGCGCTCCCGGTTCGATGAGTGACGGAAACACGGTGACTCCTGTGAAGTAGGAGAGGAATCCCGAAAACAGGGTGGCGAAATAAGCAATCAGAGCCGTCACGAGCAGCATTTTTCCTGCACCTTTTCCGATGTCGGCAATAGCCACCGTTACCAGTCCGACGATAATCAGCGGGATAGAGAAATTGAGAAACTCGCTGAAAATGCCGTTGAAAGTAACGAATATTCGCACTAGCGGAGCCGGGAAAAAAGTGCCGATGGCAATACCCAAAATGATGGCAATTACGATGCGTGCCAACAAACCGATTTTGATCTTCTTCATCCTTGATTTTATTTGTAGACCACAAAAATAATATTTTAATCTAAAATATTGCGAACAAATGTGCATTTCAACTGTTACTAAGATACAGAATATTCAAAATATATAAGTTATGGCAAATCAGAATAAGACAGATATCGGACTTATCGGCTTGGCTGTGATGGGCGAGAATCTTGCTTTAAACATGGAGAGTAAGGGGTGGCATGTATCGGTATATAACCGTACAGTTCCCGGAGTAGAGGAAGGAGTGGTAGATCGCTTTATGAATGGTCGTGCAAAAGGTAAAAACATCGAAGGATTCACAGATATAAAAGCATTTGTAGATTCGATAGCTATTCCCCGTAAGATAATGATGATGGTTCGTGCCGGAAGTCCGGTTGACGAATTGATGGATCAGCTGTTCCCGTTGCTTTCACCGGGAGACATTCTTATTGATGGTGGTAACTCCAATTACGAAGATACCAACCGCCGCGTCAAACTGGCGGAGTCGAAAGGATTTCTCTTCGTCGGTAGCGGAGTGTCCGGCGGTGAAGAAGGAGCCTTGAATGGAGCTTCTATCATGCCCGGCGGTTCGGAGAAAGCATGGCCGGAAGTGAAACCGATCCTTCAAAGCATTGCGGCAAAAGCACCGGACGGCACTCCCTGTTGCCAATGGGTAGGCCCTGCCGGATCGGGTCATTTTGTGAAGATGATTCACAACGGTATCGAATATGGTGATATGCAGCTGATCGCCGAAGCCTATTGGGTGATGAAAAAGTTGCTGGATCTGACCAATGAGGAAATGGCTGATGTCTTTGCCCGTTGGAACGAAGGCAAACTACGCAGCTACCTGATTGAAATCACCGCCAACATCCTGCGGCATAAAGACAAATCCGGAGGGTATCTGATTGATAAAATCTTGGATGCGGCCGGACAGAAAGGTACCGGCAAATGGTCGGTCATCAACGCTATGGAACTCGGCATGCCGTTGGGATTGATTGCCACAGCGGTATTCGAACGAAGCCTTTCTGCACAGAAAGACTTGCGTCATCTGGCTTCCAGACAATATCAGTGTCAACATACACAACCTATATATAATAAGGTGGAACTCGTAAAGAATATATTTTCTGCTCTTTATGCTTCCAAACTCGTCTCTTATGCTCAAGGATTCGCCGTGTTGCAACGTGCTTCCGACGCTTTCGACTGGCATCTCGACCTGGCTTCCATTGCCCGCATGTGGCGTGGGGGATGCATCATCCGCAGTATATTCCTGAACGACATTGCTGCCGCCTTCGAAGCCACCGACAAGCCTAAACACTTGTTGTTGGCTCCTTATTTTAAAGAAGAAATGAAAACGCTGCTTCCCGGATGGAAAAACCTGGTGGCGGAAGCCATGAAAGAAGAACTTCCTGTTCCTGCTTTCTCTTCTGCGCTGAACTATTTCTATTCGCTCACATCTGCCGATCTGCCCGCCAATCTTGTGCAGGCACAACGCGATTATTTCGGTGCGCACACTTTCGAGCGCAAAGACGAGTTGCGTGGACAGTTCTTCCACGAGAACTGGACAGGTCACGGAGGAGATACGAAATCGGGTACATATAATGTTTAAATAGAAAACAGTTTTGAAATGATAAATGGGAATTTGAAATGATAAATGGGAATTTAGCGGTTTAATGGGAATTTATCGGTTAAATGAGAATTTATCGGTTAAATGGGAATTTTGCAGTTAGGCTGAAAGCCTTACAATTATATATTTATTGGGGTGCCCTGAAAGGGCTTAATTATATAGCGTAGGGCAACGCCCTACGAAAAAAACACACCAGCCACAAGCCCTGAAAGGGCGGAACTGTATACAATTA